>NZ_JASUAZ010000040.1:0-35247 GCF_030283135.1 Mixta mediterraneensis
GCACCGTTCCATAACGGTGAATCATATGAGGTGCAGGCCCGTCTGCGTGAAGGTAAGCTGGCATTTACCTTCAAGCTCATCAACCCGGAGCGCGTGATCGAAGACGCCTTTAACTCTGTCGTTGAGAGTGTTAAAGCCGGTGTGACTGAAGCAACCGTCTACGACGCGCAAGCCTGATCGATGATATCCCACCCGGCGAAATGCCGGGTGTTTTATTACAACCGGTTAGCCAGGTCCCACTTACTGCCGGGCCATCTATTCCAGATAGTATTAACCTGTCTCAAAACTAAGTCGTATTTATTGAGCTTGTAGGATAAGTCATCCATTTTTCTGTCGTTCGAATGCGATAGTATTAAGTTCATACACGCATTGGATTGTTTGACCGAAACAATTTTTTCAGCCAGTCCGCAAAACTTTTGATTTTTACGCGCCAAGTCCAGTGCTGCATAGCTACTGTTACACACTCTCGCCCGGAAATAGTTTAGTAACTGCATAACACTCTTCTTAATTGTTGCGAAGATAGGGTTGAGCTTAGCAACCCCTTAAATTTTCTACAAAAAAATAACTCCGCCCGGCCATGCGCCGGGTGTTTTGCAAAGAGCATCCCTGTTTGCACAACACCTGCGAGGAATAGCTATGTTTGAAATATGGAAGCCCGTTCCAGGATATGAGGGCCGCTACGAAGTCAGCAATCTGGGCCGCGTACGGTCCCTACCCCACAGGGTGCGCTTCGTCGCCCACGGAAAAGAGACTACGCGTCTATCCCCCGGCCGGGCACTAAGACCTGGGCGCTCCGGCCTTTATGGGCATGTCACTGTAGCCCCAGGAAAAGGCAATTCACGCCCGGTGCACCAACTAGTTGCTAAAGCGTTTATAGGCCCCCGCCCCGCAAATATGGACGTGGCCCATGCTGACGGCGATGGAGCGAATAACAAGGTTGAAAACCTCAGGTACACCACACGCAGCCAAAACAATGGGGATCGTGTTCTACAGGGAAAAACGCGGATCACCCCAGATATAGTACGCCGGATTCGGGAGAAAGCGCCCTTGATGCCTCACGGAGGGAAAATAAAGTTGGCGCGAGAACTAGGTATCAATCCCTGCACGATTTCCGATGTGCTCGCAGGCCGGAGACACCTACATGCCTAAGCGCCTTTTTATCGACCTCGAAACCTATAGCGAAACACCTATCAAGAATGGTACCCATGCCTACGCTGAAAACGTAGAGATCATGCTGTTTGCCTGGGCGATTGATAGTGATCCTGTACAGGTATGGGACGTTACCACTAATGCAAAAATCCCTCTTGAACTCCGACTTGCGCTCAAAAATCCTGATGTGCTGATTTACGCTCATAACAGCCATTTCGACCGCACGGTATTAAATCACGCCATGCCGGGTGTCGCAGCCGGTGGCGTCGAGCGCTGGCGGGATACAATGGTCAGGGCGCTGGCACACGGTCTGCCGGGCTCGCTGGGCGATCTGTGTGACATTCTCAGTGTTTCGCAGGATAAAGCCAAGGATAAGGCTGGTAAGCAACTGATCCAGCTATTCTGTAAGCCTCGCCCCAAAAACAGCACTATCCGCCGCGCTACTGCCAAAACGCACCCTGTTGAGTGGCAGCGATTCGTTGAATACGCCGGGCTGGATATCGATGCCATGCGCGAGATCGACAAAAAGCTACCTGCCTGGAATTACTCAGGTCAGGAACTGGCGCTCTGGCACCGTGATCAGCGCATTAATGATCGCGGCGTATTCATGGACGTGCAGCTTGCAGAGGCAGCGGTTACGGCTGTTGAAATGGAACAGAAGGTTCTGGCCAAACGAACGCGGGAACTCACGGACAATGAGGTGCAGGCTGCAACACAGCGTGACGCCATGCTGAAACACATAGCAGAAGCCTTTGGTATCGAACTGCCCGATATGCAGGCCAGCACCTTGCAGCGCCGGGTTAACGATCCTGATTTACCGTTTGAACTTCGTGAATTACTCGCTATTCGCCTACAGGCCAGTTCCACCAGCACCAGCAAATACAAAACGCTGATGAAAGGCGTCAGCCGTGATGGACGCCTGCGCGGAACGTTACAGTTTTGTGGGGCATCGCGTACGGGCCGCTGGGCCGGTCGCTTATTTCAGCCGCAAAACCTCCCCAGACCAACGCTAAAGCAGAACGACATTGATTTTGGTATTGAAGCACTGAAAGCCGGGTGCGCCGACCTGCTTTATGATGATGTGATGCAGTTGACCAGTTCAGCGTTGCGCGGCTGCATCATGGCACCTGCGGGTAAAAAACTGGTGGTATCTGACCTTAGCAACATTGAGGGGCGCGTACTGGCGTGGCTGGCCGGGGAGAAATGGAAGCTACAGGCATTTCGTGATTATGACACGATCATCGGCTCCGATGAAAAAGGCGAGGCGATCCGCGCTGGCCATGACCTGTACAAGCTGGCCTATGCAAAATCTTTCGGCGTCCCCCCGGATGAAGTGGATAAAGATCAGCGTCAGGTCGGCAAAGTGCAGGAACTGGCGCTGGGCTATGAGGGGGGCGTCGGCGCATTTCTGACATTCTCTCTGGCGTACAACATCGACCTCGAAGAAATGGCCTCTGCCGCTATCGACAACATCCCGCGCAACATACTGGATGAAGCCGTTCGTGCATATGAATGGGCAGTAAAACAAAAGCGAACCTACGGACTGTCAAAGCGCGCTTATGTCGTTTGCGATTCCTTTAAGCGGCTCTGGCGCGAAGCGCACGCGGCAACATTCAGCTTCTGGAAGGAGATCGACCAGGCCACCCGCCGTGCTATCGCTACACCGGACATAACCATTTCCTGCCGAAAACTAAAACTTCGCCGCGACGGAAGCTGGCTTCGTATCCAGCTTCCCTCTGGCCGGGCGGTCTGTTATCCCGGCGCACGTATCGACGACAGCGGCAAAATCAGCTACATGGGCATCAACACTTACAGCCGGAAATGGCAACGCCTGCAAACCTACGGCGGCAAACTGGCAGAAAACGTTACCCAGGCTACCGCCCGTGATGTGATGGCAGCGAATATGCCCGGTGTGGAGGACAACGGTTACGACATCATACTGACGGTGCATGACGAAGTGCTGACCGAAGCCCCCAACACCGCCGATTACTCCCACGAACACCTGAATACTCTGCTCGCAACTAACCCCGCATGGGCTTTAGATCTGCCACTGTCTGCTGGCGGGTTCGAGGCATACAGGTACAAAAAAGATTGACACCAGAAAAATGGATTGTAAATTTTAGCCGTAGTTAAACTAACCGACATTAAAGAGGTGATACATGAATATCGACAGCACGAAGGGAGTTAAATATCAGCATGTTCCTGATGCGCGTTTAAGCCCCGCACAACAAGAAAATGCTGTCATTATCAAAGAAATTGTGTCAATCAAAAACCAACCGCTGGAAACCATAAAAGTCGCGCAGATGGCAGCAAAAGTGAACAGAAATCTGGGGCCTTCTGCTATTACCACCCGTTTACTAATGGATTGTTTACGTAACCCCCAAGATTATCAAGGTAATCAGGAAAGTTCCTCAAAAATAATGCAGGGGGGTATAACATCATCCGGTGAGACACGCCTAAAAGAAATGGGGATAGAAATAATTAAATCAGGAAACGAGTTTATTTAAGCTTTACAACAACTTCTAAAAAAATCCTACTGAAGTGAACGCTCTTTTTTAAAGAGCTTTTTTCCCGGAATAACCCTTATGTCTTTTAGAAATTATGACAGCCCCTTGTATTACCGGGCTGCGCGTGAGGCTGCGCAAATCGAGCGCGAGGGCGATTACCGCCGCGCTGCAAAGGTATGGACAAAAGCCAGCCACTTATCACGTAACGGAATCAATCAGCAGTGGAGCGAAAATCGCTCCGACTTTTGCCTGATGCAGATCGGACGAGGAAAACTCAAAGAGGCGGTTATCGATGGCCTACATCCGTGAATCCACCATCGAAAAGCACCTGGTAGCGGAAGTGAAAAAGGCTGGCGGCATCGCGTACAAGTTTTTATCTCCCGGTCGCCGCGCGGTGCCGGATCGGTTGGTACTGCTACCGGGTGGCCGGGCAGTCTTCGTCGAGTGCAAAGCCCCCGGCGAGAAGCCACGCCCCGAACAGTTGCGCGAACATGAACGGCTTCGGGCGCATGGCCTTACCGTAGTAGTGCTGGATAGCAAAAATCTGGAGGGAATATTGTGAGTTAACGCGATGATCCGCAATTGCGCTGGAATATTCACGCGGCGACAAAATATCTCAGATCTATAATCGAAACGCAGATGAGTTTACACCCTGCATGACGCTCAACCTCAATTTGAGGGTCAGCGGAAAAAAAACAATGGGTTACAGCATAAAAAAGTTAGAGTTTTCTCCCTGCGTGGCGCGCATCTGATAGCCATGTTCGCCAGCACTCCGGTTGCGAAGGAGTTTCGCAAATGGGTACTTGACCTGATAGATAAAGAGATACCGCAGGAGTTACCGGCATCAATAGTTACTGAAGAAAAGCTCCCCTCTGGTGTTTACCGATGCAATAGTCGTAAAAACCCCTATTCAGCACAGGTAAATATCGATGGAAAAAATATCTATGTTGGCGTTTATCCAACGATAGAGGATGCTGTCTTTGCCCGGCATGGATACCTGCGCCGACACCATGTTAACAAAGTTATAGAAGGTAACCCCGATATTGTTGCGCTGGCGGGAGTTAACGCAAGACTGCTGATCACAATTGAACACGGCCAAGTTACCTATTCAAAAATAATGCATCCTGACGCAATTACCGCGACCCCTGATAATTTACCCAATGTACTTAAAGAATATGGCTGGGGAAAAATATCAATTCAACAGCATCAAAAAATAATTGAAGCCTGCGTTTCGGTAATAACACGACGATGCGAAAACCTGCAATTAACATCTAAATAATCATGACGGCGGCTCAATGCCGCCAAATTAAAAATAAAACATATTAAATTATGAGGACTTTCTCATGCTCAAAATATGCTATTTCGATGGCTGCCTTTCGCCTGTACATGCCAAAGGCCGTTGCCAAAAGCATTACGGCTGGCTCAAGCAGGAAAGGAAAATGAAACCTTGTGCATGCGGCTGTGGTGAATTAACGGCTTACTCTTTTAAACACGGACACCATACTCGACTTTTCAGTAGCGAAGAGCAAGCAAGACGCGGACAAATGAATTCTGGTAAAGCGCTTCTGGATAAAGGAATAAAAGATAGTTACCGCAAAAAATCACAACGTCATGAACACCGAACGGTAGCGGAAAAAACGTGGAGAAATTGTTCATCATATTAATCATGATAAACGCGATAATCGCCCAGAAAATCTGGTAGTAATGACACAAAGTGAACACGTCAAACTACACCATGCCGAAATGTTGGCAAGGCGAAAAGTTGTCCGGGGGTACTGACGTGGCAAAGCCATATACCCCAAGGCCCTATCAGGAATTAATAACCAATTTCCTCATTAATAATCCGCGCTGCAACGTGTGGGCTGGCATGGGTATGGGGAAAAGTTTGGCCACACTGACTACGCTGGAAGATCTCTTTATGTGCGGTGCCGAAACGCAACCGGTGCTGGTTCTCGCCCCCCTGCGTGTGGCGCGGTCAACATGGCCGGATGAAGCCGATAAATGGAATCATCTCCGCAACATTGAGATGCAGCCGATTGTCGGCACAGTCAAAGAACGGCTGGCTGCACTGCAAAACACTAATGCCAGCGTGTATACCACCAACTACGATAACCTGGTCTGGCTGGTTGAAACGCTGGGTGACCGCTGGCCATTCGGTACCGTGGTCGCCGACGAGAGCACCCGGTTAAAGTCATTCCGGTTACGGCAAGGTGGTAAACGCGCAGCAGCGCTGGCAAAAGTCGCGCATAAGCACGTACACCGCTGGATGAACCTCACTGGTACGCCTGCACCGAATGGCCTGATCGACCTGTGGGGCCAGGCATGGTTTGTTGATCAGGGCCAGCGTCTGGGGCGTACCTTTGGCGCATTTAATTCTCGCTGGTTTAACAATATTCAGTTTCCCGGCCAGCAATGGTCAACGCTGGAACCACGCCCCTTTGCGCAAGAACAAATGCAGGCAGCGTTACGCGATGTAACTATCTCACTGGATGCCGCCGACTGGTTTGATATTGAGGAACCGATCCACAACGTTATCCGGGTGCAGATGCCAGCAAAGGCACGGCAACAGTACCAGGAAATGGAAAAACAGATGTTTCTGGAACTGGACGGCACCGACATCGAAGCGCAGAACGCCGCCGCCAAAACGGTGAAGTGTCTGCAAATCGCCAGCGGTGCTATCTATACCGACGACAAAGGTACCTGGTCAGAAATTCACGACGCCAAATTACAGGCGCTGGAAAGCGTGATTGCCGAATCTGGCGGTATGCCGGTGCTGGTTGCCTACCACTTTAAAAGTGATTTAGCCCGTTTACTGAAAGCCTTTCCAAAGGGTAAACAGCTCGATTCCGATCCGCAGACGCTGCACGACTGGAACGCCGGAAAAATACCTGTCCTTTTTGCTCACCCGGCCAGCGCAGGCCACGGACTCAACTTACAGGATGGCGGCAATATACTGGCGTTTTTCTCTCACTGGTGGGATCTGGAACAGTATCAGCAAATTATCGAACGTATAGGGCCAACACGCCAGATTCAGGCAGGGCACAACCGTCCGGTCTGGATACACCACATTATCGCCGCCGATACCGTAGACGAACTGGTAATGCAGCGGCGCGATTCAAAACGCGAAGTGCAGGACATTCTGCTTGAGGCAATGAGAAAGCGAGGTTTGAAATGAATACTATGTTTTTGCTGATGGCGGAGTTTGAAACCTCAACAATTCCGCTGGCCGACATATCTGAACGTTATCTTGGAATGAAACCTGCAACAGCGGATAAAAAGGCTGGATGCGGCGATCTGCCACTACCCACTTTCCGCATTGGTGACAGCCAGAAATCCCCTCGCATGGTTCACGTCAGCGATCTGGCAGAGTTCATTGATAAAAGGAGGAAAGAAGCGAAGGAAGAACTTAAAAGAATGCAGTAACCCCCCATTCAGCACCCCTATAGCACCCCACAAAAACATAACTTATTGATTTTTATTTGTAGTAAATCCCATCGAGCATGGGGGCGACAGAAAAGCGTTGCGGAGAGAAAGTATCGGTCATGAAGCGCAGGAAATCCGGTGGTTAAGAGTGATGTTATTCTGCGCAAGAATATCACAAGGCGGGGCGATATGGCATCGTCCCCTCCTCTGTTCACTCTGACACGTCAGAAATTAAAACCGAGCTGCATCATCGCGCCCCATGTGTTGTTTTCGCCCACCGAACCGGCCAGATCTAAATGTACCGCTTTGTTAAAGGGTGACAGGCCAAAACCTGCGGTCACTACATTCTCATCGGTTGAGCGCATATCTGCACGATACCCGGCACGTAACTGGAACCAGTCCAACACGCGATACTCCCCGCCAACAGCGGCATACTGGCTGTTGCCTTCTGACTTAAAGCGTTTGTTTTCGGTTAAATCCACGTCGCCCGTCAGGGTGAAAGGCCCTTTGTCCCAGGAGAGTCCTGTCGTTACCAAAGGTCGGATTTGATAGGTGTCGCGATACCCATTCACTTCTTTAGTATCAAGATCGCGTGAAATTAGGTTTTGTCCGGACAGGCCGAAGGTCCAGTTTTCAGCAAAGGTTGTTGCCAGCCCTGCATCAACGTTGAAACCGGTATCAGAACGGCGATAACGCGAACTGTTAATATCATTTTTATCGTAGTTGTAGAGGCTATCGGTATAGTTATATAACCAGGTTTTCTGAAGCTTTGGTGTTACGCCAATTGAAACAGGTTGACCGGCAATAGTGAATTCATGCGCGACGGAAATCCCGTAATCAGTAACCAAAGCCGCAAGGCCATTAGCGCTGGACCGCAAATTATCCTGATCGCCAGCCACAGGAATGACGGTACCGTTTGCCACACCTTGCAAATAGTCAATATCGCTCTGTGCAACGTTTGCCTGAGCGTGCACAGTTCCGTAGGCTTTAGTCACAAAAGCGAAAGGAAAGTTTTCATCAGGCAGGGTGACCGCTAAAGAGACACCTGCGCTACCATCGGCTTTATTACCGCGTAAGTCGCTCAGTTTATTGGCAACATCGCCTGACGCAGCTTTCAATTCGGGATAACCGCGTAAGTAGTCGGCAAAAGTCAGATTATCAATAACATTCTGATAGCGATCGACCGTATCGGAAATATCATCAACTTTATCGACCAGATGGTCTTTATCGGTAATTTGCACACCAGCAGACGGGAAAATAATGCTGACTTTATCATCGGGTTTAGCTTTGGTCATTAATGCCGGGTTTGCCAGTACCGCCGATCCATATGTTGATGAAGCAACCCCCGTACCGCCCATTGCATCGTTACGCGCGTCGTACCATGTACCTGCCGCCATAGCGGAAGAAGAAAGAAACAGTGCATTCAATACAGCGGGATAAACCAGCGCTGAGCGCTGAACGAATTTTTTCACCATTTGTCTGCCATCGCCTGTGAAAAGTGCCGTCGAAGCATTCAACGACTGAATAGGTTGTTAGCACTATTGTGAATGTCGGCTAACGCGTTATTGCTGTGAATTCAAAGGAAACAGTGTCTCAATTCAAAAGATTGAATATTTTTCTATCAGATATGCATTGTTATTGTTAAAAATGGTGTAGGGAAAACGTTACAATACCAGTCATTTATTAAGTAATTTTGAACATTACTTCTTAACTCCATGAGATGCAAAGCAAAACAGCGAATAGCCCTGTAACCTGCTGTCATTGAATGGAACAGCTGTAACAGAAAGTGCAGCAAAACCTAAAAATTAAACATCAGATTATTGATAAAACGCGTATTTCGCGCTCACAAAGCAACCTCTGCGTAAGATAATTTTGTGTGATAAAATAACATTAATTGTCTAGCGGAGAGTTTTCATGTCGACGATGACGTCAGAGCAAATTATGTCCCAGGCAGAAATACTGTGCCTGCAACGCGGCGTGCGTTTAACTGCCCAGCGTGCGGAAGTGTTGCGTCTGATGGCTGAACAGCCAGGTTCAATTAGCGCCTATGATTTGCTTGATCAACTGCGCGTAAGCGAGCCACAAGCAAAGCCGCCAACCGTTTATCGCGCCTTAGATTTTTTGCTTGAACAAGGTTTTATCCATCGCGTTGAATCTAATAATAGCTATGTGATGTGCCATCATTTTGAAGCGCCGGCTCATACTTCAGTCATGTTGGTGTGTGAGCGTTGTGCAGTAGTGATTGAAAAACATGCGCAGGGTATAGAGACCATTATCGGGATACTGGCTAACGAAGCCCATTTTACGCTGCGTCATAGCGTTATTGAAGCACATGGGTTATGTGAAAATTGCGTTGAAGTTGAAGCCTGTACGCATCATGAAAGTTGTGAACATGATCATCAAGCCGACGTTAAAAAGCGAGGAAAAAAAGGATAAATGGCACATCCTTGTGCCTGTCCGGCATGAGCGTACCGGGGGTAGGAGCATCGTTATCAAACAGGTTTAATTACCAGCGATAGTCTTTATTGTGGCCTTCCCAGTCAGTCACTTCTTTTTCCGCCTCATCCTTAGCGTAGCCATAACGTTCCTGAATTTTTCCAACAAGCTGATCGCGTTTACCTTCGATAACCTGCATATCATCGTCTGTCAGCTTGCCCCATTTTTCTTTTACTTTCCCTTTGAACTGCTTCCAGTTACCACTCGTTTCGTCGTGATTCATTGCAGACCTCCAGTCATCCTTAGGTTTCATTATATATCGCGTATTGCGAGACAATCCCGATATAAAGCGCTGGTTAATTGCGCTGTTGAAAGATAATTATAGTAATAAACCGGAGACTTGCTGGAACAATACAGATTATTTTGTAACCTGGCTCAAATTTTTGATTGATAACGTCAGACAGAAAACCAGGTTTTGCGTTGCCAGTGACGACGCCAGATAAGCCATAACGTCAGGCCCCGTAAGGAGAGAAACACCATAACAGCCAGCCACAAAGCATGATTGCCTAACCAGGGTAAAGTGAACAACGTGACAAAGTACCCCAGCGCTGCAATAGTCATGCTATTGCGCATTTCGCGTCCACGCGTTGCGCCAATGTACATCCCATCCAGCAAATAACACCAAACACCAATAAGCGGCATGATAATTTGCCACACCAAATAGCGATCGGCCATCAGCCGGAGCGCATTGATAGAGGTCAGCAAAGAGACAATCTGTACGCCAAATACGGCATAAATCAGTGAAAAAATGATTGCGACCAGCAGCGCCTGACGACAGGCAGCATGCCAGACATGCATTAATTTACTGCCGTCTTTTGCGCCATGCGCTTCACCGGCAAATGCTTCTACAGCATAGGCAAAACCATCAAGCGCGTAAGCGGTGAAAGTAATAAACATCAGCAGTACGGCATTAACAGCCACCACGTCAGGCCCAATACGTGCGCCCAACATTGTCAGCGAAGCAAAACAGAGTTGCAGCATCAGCGAACGCAGCATAATGTCGCGATTAAGCCTTAACAGACGGCCCATATCGCCACGCCAGCTCTGCTTAATCAAAGCCATATCAATGCCGCGTAGCGCTAATACGCGCCATACCATCGCGATGCCTACCGCCAGCGTTACGTATTCCGCTAATGCGGTTGCTGTCGCTGCACCCGCTACTTCCCAATGCAACCCCAGCACCAGCCATAAATCGAGCAGAATATTAACCAGATTCCCTACCACCAGCAGGATCACCGGTGCCCGGGCATACTGGACGCCAAGCAGCCAGCCCAGGATGACCAGGTTTGCCAGCGTCGCGGGGGCGCTAAGCCAGCGAATGTGGATGAACAGCGTCGCCTGCTCCAGTACCTGCGGATTCCCCCCGATCAAACGCGTAGCGAGTTGGCTAACCGGATCGCGTAGAAAAATAAATATTACTCCGGCTAGCAGCGCCAACATTAACGGCTGCGTAAGCGCGCGCGCCAGCGCAGCTTTGTTATTTGCACCAAAAGCCTGCGCTGTTAAACCGGTGGTACTCATGCGTAAAAAAAGTAACAGCATAAACAGGAAGCTGGTGATCGTGGTGCCAACGGCTACGCCGCCGAGATAAATCGGACTATCAAGGTGACCAATAACAGCGGTATCGACCAGCCCAAGCAGTGGAACGGTGATATTAGAAAGGATCATGGGCAGCGCCAGCCGCCAAAGATTTTTATCGGTTGCAGTCAGAAAACGCATTCGCAGATCCGTGCTCAGAGCCGCTGCATCAACAGTTAAAACAGCAGCGGCGAAACGTGGGCAGACAGAATAGCATCAGGATCAACGAACGGAAGCGGCTAACGCAGGATTACAGCCACTCACCATTACGAACCACACCAACCGCTAAGCCTTCAATTGTCAGCGATTGAGCACGCGTATCGACTATAATTGGTTCGAATTCACTGTTTTCTGGCAGGAGATGCACAACAGAACCCTGTTTTTTCCAGCGTTTTACCGTGACTTCATCATCAATACGCGCGACAACCACCTGTCCATTACGCACGTCTTGCGTTTTGTGCACTGCCAGTAAATCCCCGTCTATGATGCCAATGTCTTTCATTGACATACCACTGACGCGCAGCAGGAAATCTGCTGCCGGTTTAAACAGATCAGGATCGACTTTGTAATGCGTTTCGATGTGCTCTTGTGCCAGCAAGGGTTCACCGGCGGCAACACGGCCAATTAACGGCAAACCTTCAGAGGCCTCTTCTTCCATTAACAGGCGGATCCCACGGGAAGCACCAGAGACAATCTCAATTACGCCCTTACGCGCTAATGCTTTGAGATGTTCTTCTGCCGCATTAGGTGAACGGAAGCCCAGTTGCGCGGCGATTTCTGCACGCGTTGGCGGCATGCCTGTTTGATTAATGTGATCGCGAATCAGGTCATAGACCTGCTGCTGCCTGCTGGTTAACGCTTTCATCCCGCCCCCTGGTTGTTTATACAGTCGCTGTGAGTATATACAGGTATTGGCGAAATGGAAACCGAAAGTGGGGGAATAATCAGCCGGTTGACAGCTTCTGGAAAGCCTATCGCAAATGCGACCAAAGCAAGGCGATCCAAACAAAAACGGCCAGTATGATGCTCAGCAATACAGCAGCTGAACCCATGTCTTTTGCTCGCCCCGCCAGTGGATGGTGTTCTGGTCCGATACGATCAACCACCGACTCAATGGCGCTATTCAGGATTTCAACAATGATGACGAATACCACGGCACCAATCATTAATACGCGGGTTATTGTGTCTATGTCCAGCCAGCAAGCCACGACGATCGCAATTAAAGCCGCAATCGCTTCCTGGCGGAAGGCCGCCTCGTGTCGCCATGCGGCGCGCAGTCCTTGCCACGAATAACCGGCAGCTTTCACTATTCTGATAAAACCGACGGCATTATTTGCCATGTGATGGGAACCCTTTCAATGAATTGACGTCAATGTCTGGGCTGCGTGCCGTTGGCACCACCACAGATCTTCGCTGCACTTTCTGGTATGCTTGCGGCGCTTTGCTAACAAGAGGCTTCATGTTGTCTATGTCAGGTTGGCGTAAACTTTATTATAAATTACTGAATTTACCACTCTCGTTTTTGGTAAAGAGTAAGGCCATTCCGGCCGATCCCGTTTCTGAACATGGGCTGGACCCTACCCGGCCCATTATGTATGTTCTGCCTTACGATTCGAAGGCCGACTTACTGACTTTACGCGCGCAGTGTATTAAACACGATCTCCCTGATCCCCTCTCTCCGCTGGAGATTGATGGAACACTGCTGCCACGCCACGTTTTTATTCACGACGGGCCGCGCGTATTTCCCTATTTCGTGCCGAGTGTTGAGTCGGTCAAGATCTTCCATGATTATCTCGATTTACACCGCAATAACCCCGATCTCGATATTCAAATGCTACCGGTGACGGTTATGTTTGGTCGTGCGCCTGGCCGCGAGGTTCAGGGTGAAGATACACCGCATTTGCGCGTATTGAATAGCGTGCAAAAATTCTTCGCGGTAGTCTGGCACGGGCGTGACAGTTTTGTGCGTTTCTCTCCTACCGTTTCGCTGCGCCGTATGGCGACCGAGCATGGCACCGATCAATCTATCGCTCAGAAGCTGGCACGCGTCGCGCGTATACACTTTGCTCGTCAGCGTCTGGCTGCAATTGGGCCGCGCTTGCCAGCCCGTCAGGATCTCTTCAGTCGCTTGTTGCAATCAAAAGCCATTGAGAAAGCGGTTGAAGATGAAGCACGCAGCAAAAAAATCTCTCATGAAAAAGCGCAGCAAAATGCGGTTGAGATGATGGAAGAAATTGCGGCCGACTTCTCCTATGAAGCGATTCGCGTTACCGATCGTGTCATGGGCTGGTTGTGGAGCCGCCTCTATCAAGGCATTAACGTGAACGGCGGCGAACGCGTTCGTCAGCTGGCGCAAGATGGCCACGAAATTGTTTATGTGCCCTGCCACCGCAGCCATATGGATTATCTGCTGCTGTCTTATGTGCTTTATCATCAAGGACTAGTGCCGCCACATATCGCGGCGGGCATTAATCTCAACTTCTGGCCTGCTGGCCCGATTTTTCGCCGACTCGGCGCCTTCTTTATTCGTCGAACCTTCAAAGGCAATAAACTCTATTCCACCGTATTCCGTGAATATCTGGGCGAGTTGTTTACCCGCGGTTATTCGGTTGAGTATTTTGTTGAAGGCGGGCGTTCGCGCACTGGACGCCTGCTGGACCCGAAAACCGGTACGCTGGCAATGACGCTTCAGGCGATGCTGCGTGGCGGTAATCGTCCGATCACGCTGGTGCCAATTTATATTGGCTATGAACACGTGATGGAAGTGGGCACTTACGCCAAAGAACTACGTGGCGCGGCCAAGGAAAAAGAAGGTTTTATGCAGATGGTGCGCAGCCTGCGTAAGTTGCGCAATCTGGGTCAGGGTTACGTTAATTTTGGCGAACCCCTGCCGCTGGTTAACTATCTTAACAAGCGTGTACCCGAGTGGCGTGATGCTATCGATCCGATAGAGCCTCAGCGTCCCAGCTGGTTAACACCGACGGTAAACGATATTGCTGCGCGTTTGATGGTACGTATTAATGAAGCGGGCGCGGCTAATGCAATGAACTTGTGCGTTACGGCACTGCTTGCTTCACGCCAGCGCTCCTTAACGCGTGAGCAGTTAATCGAACAGCTTGAATGTTATACCCAACTGCTGCGCAACGTCCCTTACTCGCCACATTCCACCCTGCCGGATCTTTCGGCCGAAGCGCTGCTTGACCATGCGCTGGGAATGAATAAGTTTGAAAGCGAAAAGGACAATATCGGCGACATCATTATCCTGCCGCGTGAGCAGGCGGTGTTGATGACCTATTACCGTAACAATATTCATCACATGCTGGTCGTGCCATCGCTGATTGCTGCAATCATCCAGCAGCATCCTGGTTTGAGCGAAGCCGGGCTGCTGCGCCAGGTTAGCCTGATTTATCCGATGCTGAAGAGCGAGTTGTTCCTGCGCTGGCAAACAGATGAATTACCGCAGCTCCTGTCTGACTTCTGTCAGGAGCTGGCGCGTCAGGGGTTGATTACCACCGAAAACGGTCAGCTGCGCTTTACCGCTGCGCGGTATCGTACCCTGCAACTACTGGCTGCCGGTATACGAGAAACACTGCAACGTTACGCCATTACTTTCTCGATTCTAAGCGCCAGGCCCGCAATTAACCGTGGCACGCTGGAAAAAGAGAGCCGCACGCTGGCTCAACGCCTTTCCGTTTTGCATGGCATCAATGCGCCGGAATTCTTTGACAAAGCGGTCTTTACTTCATTAGTGTTGACGTTACGCGATGAAGGATATATCAGTGACAGCGGTGATGCTGACGTGACGCAAACGCGGGCGACCTGGCTCATACTGGCTGATTTAGTCACCAGCGATGTGCGCCTGACGATTGAAAGCGCGGTCGCACACGACTAAACGCTTTGGCATATTTAGAGCCAAAGAAAAAACGACCTGTTTTGCAGGTCGTTTTTTTATTGCTAACTGAAAACCGCGTCCTGTGAGCGTAGTCATCAATAGGTTTTGGCTCTGCCTTATTGTCTTTGGATTTAAATCTTACAGAACAGTCAGAAACTTCTGTTTATGGCTTTTAGTACACCCCCTATGGGGTACAATCAAAGCCGCCTTCTATAAAGGCGGGTTTTTACTGTTTGAGCTGATCAAAAGAAGTGATTAAACGGCGGCGTATTCATAAGCACGCCAAGGAACAGTACCAGTCCAACATAATTGTTATTGAGGAATGCCTGGAAGCAAGGCTGGCGCTCACGCTGAGCAATCAGTCTTTGTTGATGCATAAACAGCGCTGCTGCCAGCAGCAGTGACCAGTAAAATGCACCGTTTAATTGCAGAAACAGGCCCACCCATGCCAGCAAAACCAACGTTGCCAGCTGCAACAGGCCGATAATCAGCTTGTCAAAACGTCCAAACAGAATCGCTGTTGATTTCACGCCAATCTTTAAGTCATCCTCGCGATCAACCATGGCATATTGCGTGTCGTAAGCGACAGTCCAGCACATATTCGCAATGAATACCAGCCAGCAAACCAATGGTAAGGACTCACTCACTGCTGCCCAGGCCATGGGTATGGCCCAGCCGAATGCGGCGCCTAAAACCACCTGCGGCAAATGGGTGTAACGCTTCATAAAGGGATAGACCCAGGCCAGGGCTAATCCCACGACGGACAACAGGATCGTCATTAGATTCATGGTCAGCACCAGTACAAACGCCACGAATGCTAAACCGATAAATAGCATCTTAGCCTCTTTTGAACTCACCGCGCCGCTAGGTAGCGGGCGGTTTTGCGTTCGCTGCACGTGACCATCGACTTTGCGATCGGCGTAATCATTAATAACGCAACCCGCAGCGCGCATCACAATGACACCCAGCACGAAAACCACTAGCACTGAAAGGGGCGGAACGGCCATGTCTGCCAGCCATAATGCCCACAGCGTCGGCCACATTAGCAGTAGAGTACCAATGGGTTTATCAATACGCATCAAGCGGCTATAGACTTGCAACTTATTTATTTTTAATGCCTTTTGCACAGCAAAAATCCTTAATCCAGGACGCGATAAAGCGGCGACGCCGGTAAAAACAGTTCAGTGAGCAGCAGCGGCTTGCCGGACAAACGCAGGCGCGAGCGACGACCCCATAAGTTATTCACTTTTCCTGGCTCGATAAAATCGCGGCTCAAAGATGAAGAAGAAAAAAGATAGCGGCCAAGTGGACGCGTACCCAGCTGTTGTAACATGGCTTCCGGACCGTTCAGGGTACTCTCCGGCACTAGGGTGCGACCTGCCAGCCAGGGTACGCCATCACCGAACAGAATGATTTCACGTAACCAAAAGCGTTTATCCTGTAAGAATAATGCTTGCTCATCGGCTAACTCACTGCTGTCAATAAAGCCTTCACGCACCGGTTGCACCGTCACCCGCTGACAATGCTGCTCAAAGCGCTGCGTCATAGAATCTTCTTCCATCAACCAGTCCAGCAGCGCGGGCGAAAGTGCCGGTTCTGTTGGTGAAAACCAGTTGAGCGCACGTAACAGACTGAGCGAATCTTGCGACATAGCACCACTCCTCATAATTTGTAGGGCGCTAGTTTAACGCAGAGATGACAAGTGAACACCTCTCCTTATACACAATAACACGCGTATTATTCGCGTTTGAGTCGGTGACTGTTCGCCAGCCACAGCGTCACCACCAGCACCAGAATCGCAGCCGAATAGCACAACGTATCAAATGGTTTTTTGTGGTCGACAATAATCAGGCGAATAATGGCTGTGATACCAATATAAACAAAATAACGTAATGGGAAGTGATAGCCCGACTGAAAGTACTTCACAATCAGGGCGATAAATTCGAAATAAAGGAAATAGATAACAATCCCTTCAATCAGCAGATAGGATGATGCCTGCTCGCCCGTGCTGAATAACACCGTGGCTAAATGGATAGTTTCCTTACCGAGAAACACCACCAAAATAATCGCCAGAATCATCAGGCCTAAATTGAGTACTCATTGCAATGCACTGGCAAAGTAGCGCCCCGTGGTGTTTTTTTCGCTCATTTTTGCGCTCCGGCAAAGTCATTTAATTGCTCCAGCCATCATGCGTTAGTGTGACGGAAATCACAATACGACTGCGCTCTCAACGCAATACGCAACGTAGCGCAGTGGCTATATTCGCAGATAATTACCTGCTTTGATAAATCGCAGGTTGATGCGAATCAGTCAATCAGAACGGCCGGGCACAATATGTCAGGTCGGCGCTACCACTCAGGCAAGGATTCAGGCAAAACGGCGGTGCCGTGCCGTTGTATCCCCAGTCGGTGATTCGCTTCCGCTTCGGGCAAGCGAGAGAACCTTCAGTGGGCGTGCTGGCTTGTCCCGCGACGAAATAGCACGCTACAAAAAAACAGACTGGTCTACAGTTAAAGGTATTGAGGTTACGCCAGGTGACTTAAAACACAGGAAAAATAGACTTTTCACAGATTGCATTCTCCGTCAGGCTGGCAGTCTGTGCTGCATAAAGCCGGATGGTCGAGGAGCATCTATACGTGTTAACTCTGCTTAATTTACTTTCTGCCGTGGCGATGCTGGTATGGGGAACGCATATCGTACGCAGCGGTATTATGCGCGTGTATGGCGCTGATTTGCGTCGTGTACTCAGCCGCAGTATTGAAAAGAAACCGATGGCGTTTCTTGCCGGTATTGGCGTTACCGCCCTGGTGCAGAGCAGCAACGCGACCACCCTGCCGGTGACTTCCTTTGTCGCGCAAAATCTGGTCGGCCTGACGCCCGCCTTAGTGGTGGTACTGGGCGCAGATGTGGGTACGGCAATCATGGCACGGATTCTGACGTTTGATCTGTCATGGCTATCACCGCTATTTATTTTTTTTGGCGTGGTGTTTTTCCTCGGCCGCAAACAGTCGCGTGCCGGGCAGTTAGGCCGTGCCAGCATTGGTCTCGGCCTGATCCTGCTGGCCTTACAGCTTATTGTTGCAGCCGCTCGTCCGATCACTGAAGCCTCGGGCGTACAAGTGTTGTTCTCTTCGTTAACGGGCGACATCATGCTGGATGCCTTGATTGGTGCGGTGTTTGCCATCATCAGCTATTCCAGTCTCGCGGCGGTATTGATAACCGCAACGCTGACCGCTACCGGCGTAATTTCATTCAAAGTGGCGCTTTGCCTGGTGATTGGTGCCAATCTTGGCAGCGGATTACTAGCAATGCTGAATGCCAGTAGTTCCAACGCAGCGGGTAAGCGCGTTGCCCTGGGAAGCCTGCTGTTTAAACTGCTGGGCTGCCTTCTCATTCTACCTTTCGTCAATATCGCAGCGATATGGCTTCAGAAATTGCCCGTTAATGACGAAGAACTCGTGATTTTTTTCCACGTGTTCTACAACGTGATTCGCTGCGTCGTGTTGGTGCCCTTTGCCGAGCCGATGGCGCGCCTGTGCCGTCGCCTGATCGCTGACGATGCAGAAACCGGGCTGCGTCTGAAACCAAAGCACCTTGATAGCAGCGCGCTGGACACGCCAACGCTGGCGCTGGTGAATGCCGCGCGCGAGGCGTTACGTATTGGCGATGTGTTAGAACAGATGCTGGATGCTTTTAGCAAGGTGATCCACGGCGAGCCGCGCGAGGAACGTACCGTGCGGCGGCTGGATGATGATGTTGATGTGCTGTACACCGCTATCAAACTGTATCTGGCACGCATGCAAAAAGAGGATTTATCGGAGGAAGATTCACGGCGCTGGGGTGAAATCATTGAAATGTCTCTGAACCTGGAGCAGGCCGGAGACATCATTGAGCGCATGAGCGGCGATGTCGCCGATAAATCCCTTGCCGCGCAGCGCGCTTTTTCGGCTGAAGGATTACGGGAATTAGAGACGCTACAGGAGCAATTAGTTGCCAATTTGCGCCTGAGTTTATCGGTGTTCTTATCCCACGATACCACCAGCGCCAGACGTCTGCGTCGCGCCAAACATCGTTTCCGTCTGAAAATTCGCCGTTATTCGCATGCGCATGTCGATCGCCTGCATCAGCAAAATGTACAAAGCATTGAAACCAGTTCACTACATCTGGGTTTATTGGGCGATATGAAGCGATTGAATTCGCTGTTCTGTACTGCGGCCTACACGGTATTAGAACAACCGGATGATGAACGGGATGACGAATAAAAAAACGGCGTGTCGGTTTAAGACACGCCGTTTTTCACCGTTTATTTCTTCTTGATCGGCTTGCCTGACCAGTAACCCGCCAGCAATGAGCCAGACAGATTATGCCATACCGAAAACAGGGCGCCCGGCAGCGCGGCCAGTGGAGAGAAGTACAGTTTACCCAGCGTTGCGGCCAGGCCAGAGTTCTGCATACCCACTTCTAACGCCAGCGTGCGACAGGTGGATTCATCAAAGCCAAACAGTTTGCCTCCCCAGTAACCGCCAAGCAGGCCAATCGCATTGTGCAAAATCACCGCAGCGATCACCATCAACCCAACCGAGCCAATAAAGCCCTGGCTGCCCGCAACGCTGGGTAAACTGTACTTCTCTCCACTGACCGCGCTGATGATCAACAAAATACATACCATTGAGAACGCCGGTAGATAAGGCTCAACGCGGCGGACTACGCTGTTCATAGCGTGATGAATAATCAGCCCCAACCCAATCGGGATGACCACGATTTTCACTATGCTCAACAACATGCCAACCACATCGACCTGAATATGTGTGTCGACATAGAAACGCGTCAGCAACGGGGTAGCAAAAACGCCCACCAGTGCAGAAACAGAGGAGATGGTGACTGACAGCGCAACATCACCTTTCGCCAGATAGATCATCACGTTAGATGCCGTTCCACTGGCAACACTGCCAACCAGAATCATCCCTGCAGCTAAATCAGATGGCATATGAAACAGTTTTGCCAGCCCCCAGGCAGCCAGCGGCATCACCAGATAATGCAGAAACGTACCAGCAATCACGGGAGCCGGACGTACCAGCACACGCTTGAAATCATCGATATTGAGCGTGACACCCATACCGAACATAATCAGCATGAGCAGGTAAGTTACCCACGGACCGATGCCGAGAAAGGTGTTGGGAGTAGCATAAGCGGCGACAGATAACAGCACAGCCCAAAGAGGGAACAGGCGGGTTAAGGTGGCGAGCATGGCCAGACTTCCTTATAAGAATGTTATGTTTTTAAGCAGGTTTGCCATAGAACACGCTTCGCAGGAACGGCTGCTGAAGCGAGCACAGGATCATAACATTTCGTTATCACGACGTAAGGCGGGAATGGTGTCACCGGGGAAAATGCGGATCGACTGCTGCCGATGTCCTGAAATAACCAGAATTACGCTACTTTTCCCCGTAAACTACGGTAGATCACGCCACTTATTGCCACAATAATGGCTGGCTTTAACCAGCGCCTCTGCTGTTGCGGAATTTGGTATAACGTTCTTTTAGCGTGTTGAATTTATTCAGCGAGCGGAGCAGCGGTTAGTGCAACCGTAAAAGCCGGGCCAGGCCCGGCTTCGCTGTTTGCAAAAAATCTTTCCGCTTACTCGAAAAGATTGTGATGCAGCGTACGCACGACACTTTCTGCGTCCGCACCAGGCACCAGGAAGCACAAATTGTAACTGCTGGCCCCGTAGCAAATCATCCGCAGATTAAACGGATCGAGCACGCCAAACACCTCTTTACCCACTCCGCAGGCTTTAGACAGGTTGTTACCGATGATCGCCACCAGCGCCAGGTTCTCTTCCACTTCGACCCGACACAGCGAGGATAACTCGGTCAGTAATGCCTGTGTCAGCAGACTGTCGCCGGTTGAGGTTGAGCCCGTGGTGTCAAGCGTCAGCGCCACGCTCACTTCGGAGGTGGTAATCAAATCTACCGAGATAGTGTGGCGTGCTAAAATGCTGAACACTTCGGCAAGAAAGCCCGGCGTATGCAACATGTTCAAGCTATGTAACGTCAGCAGAGTTTGCTTACGACGCAGCGCCAGTGCGCGGAACAGCGGCGGGTTTTTGGTTGTATTGCAGACGCGGGTTCCGCCTGCTGAAGGATCTTTGCTTGAACCGACAAATACCGGAATATCCCGGCGAACCGCTGGCAGCAACGTGGCAGGATGCAACACTTTGGCACCAAAGGTCGCCATCTCTGCGGCTTCTTCGAAGGTAATTTCGTCAATACGTTTCGCCGTTGGCACTACCCGTGGATCGGTGGTGTAAATGCCGGGTACATCGGTCCAAATATCCACTCGCGCAGCGTGCAGCGCTTCACCTAACAGCGCGGCGGTATAATCGCTGCCACCACGGCCTAATGTCGTGGTACGCCCTTTGCTTTCGCTACCGATAAAGCCCTGGGTGATCACCAGCGCTTGTTCAAGGCGTGGCTTAAGTTGCGTGATGGTGAGTTCTGTCAGCACATCCACTTCAGGTTCGGCACGCCCAAAACGATCGCTGGTGCGCATCACTTTACGCACATCGAACCATACAGCGTTGACCTGTCGTTCACGTAGAATTTCCACAAACAGCAGCGTTGACATCAGTTCACCATGACTGACCAGTTCATCAGTCAATGCGGCGGAGGTCGCCAGCGCAGCAGCTTCAGACAACATGGCAATATTTTCAATCATACGGTCGATTTCGTCACGAATCACATCGGGACGCTGCAGGCGATCGACAATGGCATATTGAATACGGCGGATCTCGTCCAGCAGAAAGACGCGTTGCGAGGGTTCCTGACCTTCGGCGAGAGAAACAAGGAGATTAGTGATGCCTGCGGAGGCGGAAAGGACCACCAGACGCGTATTAGCATCGGCCAGCACCACATCGGCGCTGCGGTTCATGGCATCAAAATCGGCAACGCTGGTGCCGCCAAATTTTGCCACAATCAGAGTTTGAGACATGTTATGACCTCGTGTCAGGTTATTTTGCTCCCGCACGTTCAACTGCGGACGAGAGACATTCTATCAGCCTTGGCACAAGGGAAGAGCAGAAACGGGCAGACCAGATCGGGTAGACGAGTCACCCAGAAGCGCCCCACCTTGCGAAACGTCCGACTGCGAACGATTCTGGTGACAACCCAGGGGATTCAGCCCCTGCAGCCGACAGACAACACACCGTATGTTGCCCACCTCGGCGTCGCTCCCCCTGATGTGTTTTCACCGGATACGGTTCCTCCAACACACTGCCTGGGCGACGCGCCTCTTCTGGCTTACGCTTAGTCGCGCAAGTAGCCGCGTATAAATATCGGTTTCTGGCTTTGCTGTCAACGACGATGCTTTGAGGAATTTTCACTTTCTGCGCACCCGGAGATAAATTTCATTGTGCCGCAGTGAGTAGAGTGCTGAATGGGTTCATTCAGAGCGGTATTTTATGATGCGGCACAAGAGGCATTCGCAGCAAACCAGTCAAAATGCATCACGATTTCACCGCGCATTATGCCGAAATTCGCGCCAGATAAATTTATTGAAAAATCGCAGCTGACCGGACGCAACACCGCACGATGTGATACCTGCACAATCACTGCGATGACAAACTTTTTCCTTTCAGTTGCAACTGTGGTCATACTGAAATGCTAAGCGGGTACGCTGTGACCCCGATGGAATGACGGTTCTTAATATCAACAAGAGTGTTGCCATGAAAAATATCAATCCGACACAAACCGCAGCCTGGAAAGCGCTGCAACAGCATTTTGAACAAATGAAAACGGTAGAAATCGCCGATTTATTTGCCCAGGATGCCGATCGTTTTGCCAAATTCTCTGCCACCTTTGATGATCAGATGCTGGTGGATTATTCAAAAAACCGCATCACCCAGGAAACCCTTGATAAATTACAGGCGCTGGCAAAAGAAACTGAACTGAGCGACGCCATCAAGTCCATGTTTTCCGGCGAAAAAATTAACCGCACGGAAGATCGCGCGGTGCTACACGTTGCGCTACGCAACCGCAGCAATACGCCAATCGTGGTTGATGGCAAAGACGTCATGCCGGGAGTGAACGCGGTACTGGATAAGATGAAAGGCTTTTCTGAGCGCATTATCAGCGGCGAATGGAAAGGTTACACCGGCAAACCGATTACTGACGTCGTAAACATCGGTATCGGTGGCTCGGATCTCGGCCCTTTTATGGTGACCGAAGCCCTGCGTCCGTATAAAAATCATCTGAATATGCATTTTGTCTCCAACGTTGATGGCACGCACATTGCCGAAACATTGAAAGACCTTAGCCCAGAAACCACACTGTTCCTGGTGGCTTCTAAAACCTTCACCACGCAAGAAACCATGACCAATGCACACAGCGCACGCGACTGGTTTCTGAAAACAGCAGGCGATCAGCAGCACGTTGCAAAACACTTTGCGGCGCTGTCAACCAACGCGAAAGCGGTGGGTGAATTCGGTATCGACACCAACAATATGTTCGAATTCTGGGATTGGGTGGGTGGCCGCTATTCACTGTGGTCAGCGATTGGCTTGTCGATCATTCTTTCTGTCGGCTTCGATAATTTCGAGCAGCTGCTGAGCGGCGCGCACGCGATGGATAAGCATTTCGCTAATACCCCTGCTGAGCAAAACTTACCGGTACTGCTGGCATTGGTTGGTATCTGGTATAACAACTTCTTTGGTGCTGAAACTGAAGCTATTCTGCCCTACGACCAATATATGCACCGCTTTGCTGCCTATTTTCAGCAGGGAAACATGGAATCCAACGGCAAATATGTTGATCGCGAAGGCCATCCGGTGGATTACCAGACCGGCCCAATTATTTGGGGCGAGCCGGGTACGAATGGACAGCACGCGTTCTATCAGTTGATTCACCAGGGCACTAAGCTGATTCCCTGTGATTTTATCGCACCCGCCATAACCCATAATGCCCTGGCCGATCACCATCCGAAGCTGCTGTCGAACTTCTTTGCCCAGACCGAAGCCCTGGCGTTTGGTAAGTCGCGTGAAGTGGTGGAGAAAGAGTTTACCGATGCCGGTAAATCTGCTGACGCGGTTGCGCACATCGTGCCCTTTAAAGTATTTGAAGGTAACCGTCCAACCAACTCAATTCTGCTGCGTGAAATTACGCCATTCAGCCTTGGCGCACTGATTGCGCTGTACGAGCACAAAATATTTACCCAGGGCGCAATCCTGAATATCTTCACTTTCGATCAGTGGGGCGTGGAATTAGGTAAGCAACTGGCGAACCGTATTCTGCCAGAGCTGGAAAATGAAGATAAAATCGAAAGTCATGACAGTTCCACAAATGCCTTAATTAATCGCTATAAATCCTGGCGTTAATTTACTGTTCTTTTTCCAGGGCGGCATCATTGCCGCCTTTTTATCGTCAAAAACAGCAGATCCCATCACAAATTCACCACTCTCAGAGCAATAACCGGTTAGATAATTCTTAAAATACCCTCAGTAAATTCTGAACTTGCTGTTTTCCTGACAGCGAAAACTCTATTAAAACTGGATCTAAAATCAACGCACCGCCACCCTTATCCTTTGATAAATAATATAATTGTATTTTATCCATCCTCAGTAAAATCTGATAATCCCTGTTCAGGGCCAGTTATTAATAAAATAGAACAAAACCCTTTGCAATATTCCCGGCACCCGACATATATCTGGCTATATAGCTTAATCAACCGATTTTAAAAGCGATTAATGCTAAACTGGCTCCATTATTAGCGTTTATCCACTGCCCTTCCGTTGGCTTTTACAATCGCTGAACTCTGGTATTTTGTTGCCTTATACTGAACGCGCCCGCAAAGGGCGATCCCTATTGTCATTGAAGTCGCAGGTGCATTGGCATTGCTCGCTTACTCCCGACGCTTATTTGAGCATGATCTGGCGTATTCAGCCGCGTGCCGGCGTCCTGCAACGTTAATGATTCAGGGAGAGAGATCCTTCATTCACTTAATGCAGGAAATGTCGTTATGAAAAAACTCATGGTTGCAGGTGCAGCCTTACTTTACGTTGCTGTCTCTTCCAGCGCTTTTGCGGCGCCGGAAGAAGCGGGTGCCGCAGCTGGCGCGCAGGCGGGAGCCGTCTCTGCCGGCGCGTCTACCGCTGTGGGTATCGGCGCACTCGGCGCGTTAGTGGGCCTCGGTGTTGCCGCTTCTGGCGGTGGTGACGGGGCAAATACAGGTACAACAACCACGACGACAACGAGCACCACTCGTTGATGTAGCACCTTTAAACATAACCACACTTTCGTGTGGTTATGTTTACTTTGGCATGACTTATCAGGGACACACAGTGCGCCAACTTCCTCTGCTGCTCGCTTGTCTGCTGCTGCAGGCCTGCACACAAACGCAAAAAGGGCTGGAACAGACCGTGATGCTTGCCATCAGCGGCCCGGATGATGTGACCATCACCAGTCAACAAATTAACGATTTGCCTTACGCCAGCCTTTACGCCCGCATTAATGATGGTCCGCGCATTTTCGTTGTACTGGGTTATAACGAAAACGATCAACAGAAATGGGTAACCCAGGACAAAGCGATGCTGGTTACCGCGCAGGGTCGTCTGATCAAAACCCTTGGCCTGCCGAATAATTTGCAGCAGGTCAGTAACCTACAACACGATCCTCTGGCCGACGGTCTGCATATCCGTAAAGGTGCCAGCTGGACGCGTATCGTTCAGTGGACCGAGCAAGGCAAGGTACGCGCCGCAACGGTTAGCTCCCTCTTCCAGCGGGGTGAAGATCAAGTGCTGGACGTCGCAGGCCATCGCATTGCCTGTCGCGTCTGGCATGAACAGGCACGTATCGATAGCAGCGGGCGTGAATGGGAGAACACCTTCTGGATTGATAGCCGTAGCGGTGAGGTGGTACAGGCCCGTCAGATGCTGGCGGCAGACGCCTTCCCTGTTGAAACTACCATTCTGAAGCCGGCGAAATCATGAAAAAAATAACTTCTCTGCTGACCGGCCTCAGCCTGTTCAGCGCAGCGGCCCTGGCGGATGGACAAGTCACGGTGCATGCGCCGCATAGTCAAAACAGCCTACACATTGTTGCCGTACAAGACCTGGCACAGCTGATGACGCAACCCGCGGTGATGCCTTACAGCACGGGCGCGGTGATTGCCGAACACGCTGCCACCGCCGTGGCGTATCAGCTTTATCAGCAAACCCTGGCGCAACTGCGAGCGTGGCGCGCCAACAGCAGCGGCGAACGTACTGCCGCAATTGACGAAGTAATTCGTCAGTTAGTTAACATCAGGGTCACTGGACGCCTGTTTACGCCGCTCGATCCCGACTGGATTCGCCTGCATCCGGCAGACAATCGCCGCCTTGAAGGCCGCTACGATCTTTATCTGGCCGCACCATCCAGTCACGTATTACTGCTCGGCGCGCTAGCCGGGGCCGGGAAAGTGAACTGGCAACCCGGACAATCGGTGCGAGAGTATCTGGCAAGTCACAAACGCCTTTCCGGTGCGGAAAATAATTTTGCTACCGTCATCTCCCCTTCCGGTGCGACACAACAGGTGCCGATTGCTTACTGGAATCATCGTCATGTCGAAGTTGAACCCGGCAGCATCATCTGGCTTGGTTTCTCGGCCTGGAGCCTGCCTGGCGCTTATGACGATCTAAATAACCGCATCCTTTCCGTTTTGACTCACCGGATACCAGACTGATGAAAAAACATTATCTCTTCAGCCTGTTGGCTGTTTCCGTGGCGACGGCCTGCCAGGTACAGGCCGAAACCTGGCCAGAACCGATCGGTCCTTCCCAGTCTGATTTCGGCGGTGTGGGTCTGCTGCAGGTGCCTACCGCGCGTATGGCGAAAGAGGGTGAATTTAGCCTGAACTTCCGCGATAACGATCAATATCGCTATTACTCGGCGTCTCTGCAGCTTTTTCCCTGGCTGGAAACTACCGTGCGTTACACCGACGTGCGGACCCGTGAATACAGTGCCGTTTCATCATTCAGCGGTAATCAGAGCTACAAAGATAAAGCCTTCGATCTGAAGCTGCGCCTGTGGCAGGAAGGTTACTGGTTGCCAGAAGTCTCGTTTGGCACACGCGATCTCGGCGGCACGGGTTTGTTCGATAGCGAATATCTGGTTGCCAGCAAAGCGTGGGGGCCCTTTGATTTTACCCTGGGGCTCGGCTGGGGGTATCTCGGCAACAGCGGCACCCTCAAAAATCCGTTCTGCTCATACAGCGACAGTTATTGCCAGCGCCCCGGTATCGGCCAGGCGGGTTCGATTAACGGTTCGCAGATGTTTCACGGCCCGAGCGCCCTGTTTGGCGGCGTTGAATATCAAACGCCGTGGCAACCGCTGCGCCTCAAGATGGAGTATGAAGGCAACGATTATCAGGATGACTTCGCTGGCCGCCTTGAACAGCGCAGCAAGCTGAACGTAGGCGCAATTTATCGCGTCACCGACTGGGCCGACATCAATGCCAGCTACGAGCGCGGCAATACCTTTATGTTCGGCGTGACGATTCGCACAAACTTTAACGACCTGCGTCAGGCACACCTCGACAGAGAAAAACCGGCTTACCATCCGCATCCACAACCGCAATTATTAGAGCCAACGGTGGTGGCGACGCAGTTAACCGATCTGAAGTACAACGCGGGCCTGACTGGCCCTCATATTCAGACTAAAGGCCATACGCTGTATGTTTCCGGCGAGCAGACCAAATATCGTGATACACGTGAAGGTGTCGATCGCGCTAACCGCATCATAATGAATAACCTGCCTGCGGGTATTGATACCATTAACGTTACCGAATCACGCTTTAACATGCCGCAGGTGACGACCACAACCAGGGTTGCCAGCCTGCATAATGAGTTAGTCGGGTATCCACTCGGACATGAACAGCCCTTACAGCAGACACGCAAGGATCCGGTTGATGCCGGACAAACGGAGCAAGGCCTGTTTATCCGTAAAGATCGCCTGAACTACAGCCTGTCGCCGGTACTGAATCAATCAGTGGGCGGCCCGGAAAGTTTCTATATGTACCAGGTTGGCGTTATGGGTAACGTCGACTTCTGGCTTACCGATCATCTGCTGGTAGGTGGTAGCCTGTTCGGCAATATCGCCAACAACTATGACAAATTCAATTACAACGGCGCGCCTGCCGATTCGGCCTTACCGCGTGTGCGTACCCATATTCGTGATTACGTTGAAAATAATGTCTACGTTAATGACCTGCAGGCTAACTATATGGGTTACCTGGGTAATGGTTTCTACGGCCAGATGTATGGCGGCTATCTGGAGACGATGTACGGTGGCGTAGGCGGCGAGCTGCTTTATCGACCGATCGATAGCAACTGGGCAGTGGGAATTGACGCTAACTATGTCCGCCAGCGTGACTGGGACAACATGATGCAGTTCACCAACTACAAAGCGTCAACGGGGAATCTGACGGCTTACTGGCGTCCATGGTTTATGCAGGATGTTCTGGTAAAAGCCAGCGTCGGTCAGTATCTGGCGAAAGATAAAGGCGTAACGGTGGATATTTCCAAACGCTTCGACAGTGGTGTAATGGTTGGTGTATATGCCACCAAAACCGATGTGTCGTCAGATGATTACGGTGAGGGCGATTTCACCAAAGGTTTTTACATTTCTATCCCAATGGATCTGTTCACCGTAACGCCAACGCGTGGCCGTGCACAAGTTAACTGGGTGCCGCTGACGCGCGATGGTGGTCAGATGCTGGGACGTAAATACCAGCTGTATGATTTAACGTCCGATCGGGATGCCCGGTTTAATTAAACGCACGTTGCCACCGCATGCAGATGCAGGCGGTGGCCATCCTTTTTCGCAATGCTGAGCGAAGAAGCCAGGATGCGCCAGCGAGATAGCTGGCGCCAGGATTTTTAGTCTGCGTCGTAGCCAAGGTTGGGTGCCAGCCAGCGCTCGACCTCCGACACCGGCATACCTTTGCGTGCGGCGTAATCTTCAACCTGATCGCGCTGAATCTGCGCCACGGCGAAATAGCGGCTGTCAGGATGGCTAAAGTACCAGCCCGAAACCGATGCGCCCGGCCACATGGCAAAAGATTCTGTCAGCTTCATTCCCGTCATGGCTTCAACATCCAGTAGCTGCCAGATTGTCGCCTTTTCGGTGTGTTCCGGACATGCCGGGTAACCAGGTGCCGGACGAATGCCCTGATAATTTTCGCGGATCAGCTCTTCCTTGCTGAGATTCTCGTTAGGCGAGAAGCCCCATATCACTTTACGTACCCGCTCATGCAGATACTCGGCAAACGCTTCCGCTAGGCGATCGGCAAGCGCCTTTACCATGATTTTGTTGTAGTCATCATGCTGGCGGTCGTAAGCCTCCGCTAGTTTATCTTCTTCCAACCCGCCGGTAACAGCGAATGCGCCCAGGTAATCCGCTTTACCGCTGGTTTTCGGCGCGACGAAATCGGCCAGACAATAGTTGGCAAAGTCGGTTTTCTCGGTTTGCTGACGTAAGTGATGACTTACACACAGTATTTCATTGCGCTGTTCATCCTTGTAAATATGCACATCATCTCCAACGCGGTTGGCCGGAAAAATACCGACCACGCCGCGCGGCTTCAGCGCGCCGTTTTCACTCAGCATATCGAGCATGGCATTGGCATCGGCAAACAGGCGCTTCGCCTCTTCACCCACCACTTCATCTTCAAGGATGCGCGGATATTTGCCCGCCAGCGACCAGGTCATAAAGAATGGCGTCCAGTCGATATAGTTTCGCAGCGTATCAATACTGGCCTCCACGGCGCTGACACCGAGACGATGCGCCATCGGCGGCGTGTAATTTTCCCAGTCAAGGCTGGTCGCATTATCACGGGCGACCTGCAAGGAAACCGGCTGCGTACGCGGTTTTTTACGGGCATGTTGAATACGTACGGTTTCGTACTCTTTGCGGGTACGCGCCACGAAATCATCTTTCAGGGAGGACGAAAGCAGCGAAGAGACCACGCCAACCGTGCGCGAGGCGTTCTGCACATATACTGTTGGGCCACTGTAGTTTTGCTCAATTTTCACCGCAGTGTGCGCTTTTGAAGTGGTCGCGCCGCCAATCAGCAGTGGCAGGGTGAAGCCCTGGCGCTCCATCTCTTTGGCCATATTGACCATTTCGTCCAGCGACGGCGTAATCAGGCCAGATAAACCGATGATGTCCGCATTAACTTCACGCGCTGTTTTCAGGATTTTTTCGCCCGGCACCATCACGCCAAGATCGATAATTTCATAGTTATTACACTGCAAAACTACGCCAACGATATTCTTGCCGATGTCGTGTACATCGCCTTTCACCGTCGCCAGCACGATTTTGCCATTGCTACGGCCCGCTTCTTTGCTGGCCTCAATAAATGGCTCCAGATAGGCAACCGCCTGCTTCATCACGCGTGCTGATTTCACCACCTGCGGCAGAAACATTTTTCCTTCACCAAACAGGTCGCCGACTACGTTCATCCCTGACATTAGCGGGCCTTCAATCACTTCAATCGGGCGCGGAGCCTGCTGGCGTGCTTCTTCGGTGTCTTGCTCAATAAATTCGGTAATACCTTTTACCAGCGAATATTCCAGACGCTTCACGACATCCCAGCTGCGCCATTCGGCCTGCTGCTTCTCCTGCGCGCCGTCGCTTTTATCGCTGCGATATTTTTCTGCCAGATCCAGCAGGCGTTCAGTGCCATCATCGCGGCGGTTGAGGATCACATCTTCAACCGCATCGCGTAACTCAGCTGGCAAATCATCATAAATTGCCAGCTGACCAGCATTGACGATGCCCATATCCATGCCTTTACGGATGGCATAGTAGAGAAATACCGCGTGGATAGCCTCACGTACCGGATCGTTGCCCCGGAAGGAGAACGAGACGTTGGACACCCCACCGGAGATCATCGCATGCGGCAGTTCGCGCTTGATGTCTTCACAGGCGCCGATAAAGTCCATTGCGTAATTGTTGTGTTCTTCAATACCGGTCGCAACCGCGAAAATATTGGGATCGAAAATGATGTCTTCCGGCGGGAAACCCACTTGCCCGGTAAGAATTTTGTAGGCACGACGGCAGATTTCAATTTTACGCGCTCGCGTATCTGCCTGGCCAACTTCATCAAACGCCATCACCACCATCGCAGCACCGTAGCGACGAACCTGACGGGCATGATGAATAAAGGCTTCTTCACCCTCTTTCATAGAAATAGAGTTGACAATGCCTTTGCCCTGAATACATTGCAGACCTTTTTCAATCACCTCCCATTTTGAGGAGTCAATCATAATCGGGACACGTGCAATATCAGGTTCGCCCGCGATAAGGTTGAGGAAACGCACCATCGCCGCTTCGGCGTCCAGCATTCCTTCATCCATATTGATGTCAATAATCTGCGCGCCGTTTTCGACCTGCTGTAGCGCGACTTCCAGCGCTTCGTTGTATTTATCTTCTTTGATCAGGCGTTTGAACTTCGCCGAACCCGTGACGTTGGTGCGTTCGCCGACGTTCACGAACAGCGATTCAGCAGTAATATTCAACGGCTCAAGGCCGGAAAGGCGACAGGCGACGGGAATGTCCGGCAGCTGGCGAGGCGCAACGCCGTCAACCGCTTTCACCATCGCCGCGATGTGTTCCGGCGTCGTGCCACAGCAGCCACCGATAATATTAAGAAAGCCCGATGTCGCCCACTCTCCAATCTGCTGCGCCATAATTTCAGCATCCAGATCGTATTCGCCAAACGCATTTGGTAATCCCGCATTGGGATGAGCGGTGACGTAGCCTTCCGCAATGCGCGACAGCTCTGCCACATACTGACGCAATTCATCCGGGCCAAGCGCACAGTTGAGACCAAACGACAGCGGCTCCGCATGACGCAGCGAGTTATAAAAGGCTTCAGTCGTTTGACCAGACAATGTACGTCCTGACGCATCGGTGATGGTGCCGGAGATCATCAGAGGCAATTTAACCCCAAGCGCTTCCATCTCAGTCTGTACCGCGTAGATCGCGGCTTTAGCATTCAGGGTATCGAACACCGTTTCAATCATGATGAGATCGGCTCCCCCTTTCACCAGCGCACGCGTCGATTCGCGGTAAGCTTCCACCAGCTGATTGAAAGTCACGTTTCGATAAGCGGGATCGTTAACGTCAGGCGAGATCGAGCAGGTACGGTTAGTCGGGCCTAATACACCCGCCACATAGCGCGGCCGATCCGGCGTTTTCGCCGTCCATTCATCAGCACAGGCGCGCGCCAGCTTCGCCGCTTCAAAGTTGATCTCCGCCGATAACGCTTCCATCTGATAATCAGCCATCGCAATGGTGGTCGCGTTAAAGGTGTTGGTTTCGAGAATATCCGCACCGGCGGCAAGATACGCGTCATGGATCTCGCGGATCACCTCCGGCTTGCTCAGTACCAGCAGATCGTTGTTACCTTTGAGATCGCAAGGCCAGTCAGCGAAACGGCTGCCGCGAAAATCCTGCTCATCCAGCTTATAGCTCTGGATCATCGTGCCCATGCCACCGTCTAACACCATAATGCGTTGCGCGAGCTGCTGATGCAGCGCTTCGATTTTGTTGCTCACTGTTGCCTCGTTCCCTTCAATCTGCTGGCTGAAATACCAGCCCGACATACTGGCATAACTTTGTTAAGGGTAAAAGCAACCTTGCGTGAGACATTTTCAGTCAACAGCCGCAACGGGTCTGACCAGAAAGGCGCTGTTTGCAAATCAGCCAATTAAAACGAAAATGATTTTCCGATTGCGAAAGGAGAAAGAGCAATGACAACGCCCGTCACCGCAAAACGCGGTAAAAAATCTCGCGGTACGTTCGCTTCTGCCGCTCCCGTCGGTGGCCAGGTCTAGTCTTTAACCCGCGGTCCGAGGCTGCTGGAATTCATCACTGAATCTCACGGCAGCGTAGCGCTGACCGAACTGGCGCAGCAGGCCGGTTTACCTAATTCTACAACCCAGCGTTTACTGACCACCATGCAGCAACAAGGCTTTGTCCGTCAGGTTGGCGATCTCGGCTTCTGGACGATTGGCGCGCACGCCTTTGTGGTTGGCAGCAGCTTCCTGCAGAGCCGCAATCTGTTGGCACTGGTCATCCGGTATTGCGCAGGCTGGTGGAAATGTCCGGTGAAACCGTAAATCTGGCAGTATGGAATCTCAGCGATCATCAGGCAGTCATTATCGATCAAGTGCAGTGTACGCAACTGATACGCATGTCGGCCCCCATTGGCGGCAAACTACCCATACTTGCTTCTGGCGCCGGTAAAGCTTTTCTGGCACATCTGAGCAATGATCAGGTCACGGCATTGCTGCATCAAAAAGGATTGCATTACTACACGCCCAATACGCTGATGACGCCGCAAAGTCTGAAGGAAAATCTGACGCAGGTACGTAAAGCGGGGTTTTCATTTGATGATGAAGAACGTGCGTTGGGTCTCCGCTGCGTAACCGCACCTATAGCTAACCTTTGTCGTAACCTTGCTGCCGTTGTTCTCGCGTCGTTAACAATGCTTCACGCTGTGGGGCAAAGCGTGCGACGAGTTCTTGCAGAAAGTGAATGACCTCGGGGTAAGGAGCTGCTGCTCCGCATGATTAAAGGACTGAGTGAAATGTAAGGCACTACTGATAACCGAGTCTGTCATAGTGGCTTACTCCTGTTATTAGCGGGATCGCAGGATGCTTTTTACGTACCGGACAATTTTTGAGCTACAGGCTCAAAGCATATTCATTTGATTTTTAAAATAAAAAACTATTTCCATTTTAAAAATAAATATTAATCATCTTTTTGATAAACAAGGAATTAAAAATTATTTACTGGAAGGAATGGTTTTCATTATGGGAATTCCAGGCATAAAAAAACCGTGCCAGCTAAAGGCTGACACGGCGGATCCGACAAATTTTAATTTTATTCCAGCGTTGGATTCATATGGCGCAGATCGTATGGCGTGATTTGATAAACATAATAATTGAGCCAGTTAGAGAACAGTAAATTGCCGTGGCTACGCCATGTGGCACGCGGCGGCAGCTCAGGATTATCCTGGGGAAAATAATTATGCGGAATATCGGGGTTTAACCCGGCATCGTAATCACGATGATACTCACCTGATAATGTCAGCGCGTCATATTCTGGATGCCCGGTGACAAATGCCAACCGTTTATCCTTACTTGCCATTAAATATGCGCCAGTTTGTTCTGATTCAGCAAACAGTTCGAGATCGGTGTAATCGGTGATCAGTTGCATTGGGAAATCGGCATAGCGTGAATGCGGAGCAAGAAAATTATCGTCGAATCCCCGTGTCAGCAAAGCATGCGGATGCAGAATTTGATGCTCGAAAACCCCGGATAATTTCTTCTGACGCGTTTGCTTAGGAATGCCGTAAAGAATGTTTAACGCAGCCTGAACCGCCCAACAGACGAACAGCGTTGAGGTCACATGCTCTTTCGCCCAATGCAATATGCGCTGGATTTGAGGCCAGTAAGCGACGTCATTAAAATCAACCAGACCCAAGGGTGCACCAGTAACGATTAAGCCGTCAAAATTGTCATGCTGTATATCTTCAAAGTTGCAGTAGAAGTTATTGAGATGCTCTGTAGGCGTATTACGGGATTCGCGGCTATCAATACGCAGCAGCTGAATATCAATCTGCAATGGCGAGTAAGAAAGTAAACGCAGGAACTGATTTTCTGTCTCAATCTTTTTTGGCATAAGGTTGAGTACCAGCACCTTAAGCGGACGGATCCCCTGAACACTGGCGCGCGACGAGGCCATTACAAAAACATTTTCGTTACGCAAAAAATTTACTGCCGGTAATTCGTCGGGAACCCTGATTGGCATAGCCTGCTTACCTCACACAACCATATAAACGTTTAGACATCCAGATGCCCAACCTTAGCCTGGCGATTATGCAATGTCGAGCCTTCATGCGGAATATGAAAATGTTTCAGCTTAAATCAGCAAAGGGGTTGATAAAGGGTGAGATGGAGTATCGCTGCTGCTATGGCGATATAGATTATTCGCCGTGAGACTACGCGTATGAGAATACAGTGATGCTATTCGCGACTGTTAGCGAAAATTTGAAAGCGACAGTTTGACACCGCCTGGAATTTTGCAGGAAACCGGCCAGGCAGGCTTTTACCGGCTGAAAACGGTCCGGGCCGGACGTAAAAAAGCCCTTTGCATATGCAAA
>NZ_JASUAZ010000041.1:0-33319 GCF_030283135.1 Mixta mediterraneensis
AATATTTCGTTTTCCATTTCAATGCGTTGTAGCTTTTTCTTCAGCTCGCGTATTTCGATCTGTTCCGGGGTAATGGGGGAAGCTATTGGTGTTTTACCCTGCCGCTCATCACGCAACTGCTTCACCCATCGCGTCATTGTGGACAGACCAGCATTCATAGCGCTGGCAGCATCTGCAACCGTATAGTTTTGGTCAGGAACCAGTTGAGCGGATTCACGTTTGAGCTCTGCGCTGAAAATTCTTCTTTTCATTGGGGCACCTGTAATGTTCTGAGGTGAGCATATCACCTCTGTTCAGGTGGCCAAATTCACTATGCCACTACAATAATTACATCGGGTATATATGATGCTCATTCCGATAGAGCATACACCGCTCGCCGCAGCCGAACGACCGAGCGTAGCGAGTTAGTGAGCGAGGAAGCGGAAGAGAGCCATTGCTAAATCAGGAACCGGACACACTCGGCTTAAATTTTTGCTCTAAAAATCATTATTTAGGAGGGGTTCACCAGGGTTTGTATACCATTCAACTTGCATCAACACGTAACTAAGACTATAGTAATGGTTACGGAATCATGGATGCACTGAGTGTCACGGGAATTTATTTAACACCTGAATTTGAGACAGAACGCCAGAAAGTCCGCATCAGCAATGCCATGTTGCGCAAAGCTGCTAAGGCTATTTTTTCTGGTCTGCCTGGTGATCCACTTGGAAAATTCACCTTTAAAAAGCGGCTCGGCTTGCCCGGAGTAGGAGCACGGTCAATCGTTTTTTTCAATGATGGTGACAACGTCTTCTTCTTTGATATGTACCTGAAAAGTGGACTTTCAAAAAAGAAAGGAAAGGAGCTTGAAGATGATGAAATTGATGTTTACTGCAATATCGCAAAAGATTTTATCTCAATGAGTCCGGCAACTATAAATAAGCTACTGTCTGATAAAGAACTGGTCGAGGTAAATTGTGATGACTGAACGTCTGAAACGCATTCAAGGTATGGCTGGACGCTATAACAAACTAGGCGTGGTAAAAGATGAAACCGTAGCTGCAATTGATGCAGCGGTCGCAGTCCGTAATATCCCGGCGATCCGGGTCATGACCGGCAGCCAGATAAAGCAAGTCCGCACCCGCTACAACATGTCGCAAGCCGCATTGGCTATAACAACCGGCATGTCCGTAGAAAGTGTCTCCAAGTGGGAGCGAAACGAAAGCAAACCAAATAAGGCTGCTCTGCGGATCATTAACATCATCGATGCTAAAGGGCCACAGGTGTTCATGGCATAACGTGTACTAGCTCAGACCTGATCTGACAGTTACCGGTTATTTATACAGGTGTCTGTCAGATTAAATCTGGTTCAGATTTTTTTCTGCCCAGACCCGTTTTCCATCAAGTAATGTGGCCATTGGCGTACGCCCGCAGCACATTTTCCCCTGATGAGTTCGCTCATTATTGGAATGCCACAGCCAGTTGTCCAGATCCGCCTGCAGGCTTTCCAGATCCCCGTATAACTTCTTACGGAACGTAACCTGATAAAAATCCTGCAAAATAGTTTTATGGAAGCGCTCGCAGATCCCGTTTGTCTGCGGAGACATCGCTTTCGTTTTCGTATGGTCAATATCGTTGATCGCCAGATACAGCTGGTAATCATGCTGCTCCACTTTCCCGCAGTACTCCGTACCCCTGTCGGTCAGTATTCTCAGCATTGGCAGTCCCTGAGCTTCGTAGAACGGCAGTACACGATCATTGAGCAGGTCGGCAGCGGTGATTGGCGTTTTACTTGTATACAGCTTGCAGTGTGCCACTTTCGAGTACGTATCCATGAACGTCTGCTGGTAGATACGGCCCACGCCTTTCTGATTACCCACGTAGAAGGTGTCCTGTGAACCCAGATACCCCGGATGTGCCGTCTCGATTTCACCGCTGGCCTCGTCATCGTGCGCTTTTTTCTCCAGAGCCGCGATTTGAGCGTCGGTCAGCACGATGCCTTCTCTGGCGACTTTTTTTTCAAGGGCCTTCAGACGCTTACGGAAGTTCTCCAGGTCGTGCCATTGCCAGATGGAGCGAACGCCGCTGCCGGAGATGAATACGCCTTTTTTACGCAGCTCATTACTGGTCCGGTGCTGACCATGAGCCGGGAACTCAACGGCATATTCAACAACCGCGCGTTCAGTGGCCTCATCGGCACGATTCTTGAGATTGGGAACCCGGCGGTTTTGGTTAACCAGCGCATCGATCCCGCCTTCTGCCGCCAGTTCCTGATAGCGATAAAAGGTATCGCGTGAAACGCCCATGATTTTACAGGCTTTTGAAACGTTACCGAGTTCTTCGGCCAGATTGAGCAGCCCGGCTTTGTGTTTGATGATGGGATTGTTAGTATGAATCATGAGAGTTACCTCGCGTTTTGTTTAAGGATTGGACACCCATATCAAAACCGGTAACTCTCAGCCTTGCAAGGTCCAGTGTCAGATCAAGTCGCGACTAATACACATAACGATGTCGGTTTCATCAAAGAGAGCCGCTCTGCGGCTTTTTTTTACCCCCTGGACGTTCAGCCCATTCTGTCCAGTTATACAGTCCTCTCCCGTTTTTATCCCCCGTTTCTGTGGATAATCAATATGTGGTATTGGTCGCATCTGATTGGAACACAACATGTAGTATATAACGGCTGGCCTTTCCCCTATCCTTCAGCGCTGAAAGCCCCATCGTTAGCCGGGACAAAACGGCATATTGAGAATACATGTCCAGTGCAGCGATTTTGAACACTGGCCTCTCTCAGCGTCATAGCTGCCAGTGCTGTTAAAGTATACTTATACAGTACTTGTTTCCGATGGTTCGGGGAAGGCACACAGCCACAATATAAATTGTCACTTATAAGAGACGGTTTATATTGACCGTCTGTCACTTATAAGAGACAATGTGCACAGGTTAAGGGAGCGAGGGCGGCAAGATGCCTTACACGGCGAAACGATACCAGACAGAAAACGGTGAGGTTCCATACACCGACTGGATGAAAAAATTAAGACGTAAAGATCAGACCGCTGCGTTAAAAGTGGATTCCAGAATTGCCCGCGCTATGGGCGGTAATTTTGGAGATCATAAATTCGAAAGGGATGGTGTCTGGGAATTACGAGTTGATTATGGTCCCGGCTACAGGGTTTATTATTCAATCGAAGATGGAGAAATAATTCTCCTGCTAATTGGCGGGAACAAAAAAACGCAAACAGCCGATTTAGATAAAGCCGTTAGTTATCTGCAAGATTTTAAAAAGAGGTCAAAAAAATGACAGCCACCAAAAATGTGAAGTCGCTGATTAGCAAAAATGATTATCCGGCAGCAGTTGATCACAACGCCGCCATGATTGAAGAACTACGCGCTGATCCTGATTATGCAAACGCTTATCTTGCTAATGCCCTGGAAGAAATTAACGAGTCTGGTGGCTTAGGCGGTTTTCTTGTTGCGTTACGTCAGGTAATCGAGGCGCGAGGGGGGATTTCCGAAGCCGCTAAAAAATCTGGACTTGCCCGTCAGAGTATCTACCGTGCATTGTCCCCGAACGGGAACCCGACCATCACAACACTGGCACAACTTGCAGCAGTGGCCGGGTTACAGTTTACTCTCAGCAAATCCAGCCACTAATTTCTCAAGTTCCCCCCATAAGCGGGGGGGATTTTGTCACTGACCGTTTCAGTTACCCGCCCCGTAATTCGCGGCTTCAGCCGCTCAAACGCGCAGATACAGCGCCCCGCGCCGATGCTACGCACCGTCACGGCGTACCGTTCGCAAGCTCACGCGCTAACTGCGAAAGGCTAATTGTGCGTTGTAAGTGCTGTAATGGGCTTTGCAGGGCGGGGAAGGGGGAGCGCTTAAATCTGCCTGGTTAGTTCGCCATGACTGGCGAACGTCCCCGGCGCGATGCAGCTACCAGGCAGAACGTAACCACTGTTCGCGCCTCTTTTCAAAAGCAGTAATGTAAATACATTTATATCTTTATATTTTAGGGCAATAAAAATTCTTGCTATACCTGCAAATGCAGGTATAATTTAATCATCGAAAGGGAAATGGTTTCTCTTTCTTCCAAAGCCCAAATTGGGCGGGAGTTCCAGATGAGTAAAGAAATCGCTGTAGAAATTTTGAATCAATTAGGTGGAAATAAATTTATTGCAATGACTGGAGCCAAAAATTTTGTTTGGCTTGAAAATGGTGGACTCATTTTTAAACTTCCATCGAATTTCGCTTGTAAGGGTATTAACCTTGTTAAAATTGAACTAGATCCATCAGATACCTACAATGTGGAATTTTTTAAATCCAGAGGTACATCATTAAAAAGCATTGCATCATATACGATGATTTATTGTGACCAACTTCAGGATATCTTCACCGAAACAACCGGACTATATACATACCTTTGATAAGTGAAGGAGTCGCCCCGAAAGGGGCGATAATAAAATAAATTATAGAGTCTAAGGGGAAAAATGGCGAACAAAATCATTAATGCAGAGCTAGTATTAGATGTTTTTAAGAAACATGGCGCATATATAACTCTTTGTGACGTTAACGAAACGGTTAAATATTGCAATGAAAATGGCGGAAACATGCAATGTGGTTTAGAACCTGAAGGATGGGCGCATCGCTTAGCGAAGGAAGAAGCTTATCAACAGGAATGTGAGGCTCAGGAAGGTACTTGTGAAGATGTGCATTTTGACCAGGGGAACCAGGAACGTACAGCAGAGATTTACCAGGTTCCGGGGTTGAGAGGGAATGAATAAATGTATGACATATTAAAAGTGTTAAATTTATTAATAGCGCCTTGTGCGCTATTGTCATTTTTAAATTTAGGAAATTACTGTCATGACTGACAATGTTGTGAAAGTGAACAAGGGTAACTATTCATATACTATAACGGTAATTAACAATGAACTGTTACAGGTGGTCAAATACGTAAAGACAAGGAATAAACATACAACAGGTAAAACGAAACGAGAAGTTGTATTTGATGAAAACCTAACCAGAGACCAAGCTTTTGCTCTCGATGGCGAGGTTTTGAAAGCGCGTTTACTGGATTTTCTGAAAGGTGTAAATAATGAAGAGTAAACCAACGCCAGAACAGGTTAAAACCGCTCGCATTGCTGCTGGTCTTTCTTTAAAAGAAGCCGCTGATACTTTTGGTTATCAGTTAAATTCATGGCAAATGAAAGAAAGTGCAGGTAAAGCAAGTCGTTCTTTATCTATTGGAGAATACGAGTATTTACTGCTGTTAGCGAATCAACATCCAGAATATAAGATAGTGAAAAAATAATTGTCATACCTGCAAATGCAGGTATAATATAATTATTGAAAGGGAAATGGTTTCTCTTTCTTCCAAAGCCCAAATTGGGCGGGAGCTTTTAATGAACGTATTAACTTTTAAAAATGATACTGTCTCTGTCGGTGATGTATTTGTGTCATCATGGGGCTATGAGCAAACCAATGTTACTTTCTACCAGGTTCTTTCTGTACATGGAAAGAAAACTGTCACTGTTCGTGAAATCCGCGCTAATTCAGAATATACAGATTCAATGGTCGGCTTTAAAACACCTGTTTTAAATGATTTTACAGGTGAATGTTTTAAGCGCCAGATTAAAGATTGTGGCGATGAGCTAGCGATTAAAATCGAAGATTTTGAAACTGCTTATAAAGCAGCACCAGGAAAAAAACACCGCTTTACTTCTTATTATTGAAACTAAAGGGAGGGGGATGCCCCTCCATCTATCGGAGAGAACGGAAGAACAATGGAAAGAGAACTTAGCGCAGTGGATTCCCTGAAACGCAATGTGAAATTCTGGTTTGAATGTTGTGGGTGCAATAACGAGGAGGTTATCAGTAATGTGAAAAACTGGTTTGATTTTGCTTATTGTCCAGCGGAACAGGAGCAGGCAAAAAATGAAATAATATCAGCATTAACCGGAGAGGAAAAAAATATTTGATTGTAGAGGTATCAGGTTGCTGGAACAGCCTGATACCTATGACACTATCAGCCGTATCACCGGCGCTGATCAGGTTATCGACGACAGCGTGACCGCGCAGTTTGCCCGCAATGTGACCGGGAAACCGGAAGACCCCCTGCCCTTCATTCCTGAACCGAAGGAGAACGCTGAACAGGAGGCTGAACGGCTTGCCCGCGAAGCCCTGGAAAAACAGGGTAAAGGTGATAAGGATATTCGTCCGGAAGATGTACTCGCCGCCATCAGCGAGCCGGAGGATGATATCCATACCGGGCTGCTGGCCGGTAAGCTGAAAGAGGAGGAATACCCGCTTACCGGACGGGATATTGCGGCGGCGCTGGGTGAAAAATCGCCGGAGAAAGAGCCGGAAGCAGAGAGTCAGCCCGATCAGTCGCTTCATCTGAAGCAGATCGAGCGGGACATCGTGAAAGAAAAATCTTTCGAGGACTGACTCATAGACCAAGAGTATGATTGAGCCATGCAACGACTTCAAGCCTTCAAATACGAACTCCGTACAGACGACCAACAGGAACGACAGATGCGCCGTTTCGCTGGTTCGTGTCGATTCGTGTTCAACAGGGCACTGGCCTTGCAGAAAGAGCGTCACGAGCGCGGCGAGAAGAAACTCGGCTACGCAGGGATGTGTAGGCTGCTCACCGGGTGGCGAAACAGCGCGGAAACGGAGTGGCTGGGCGATGCGCCAGTTCATCCTCTGCAACAGACCCTTAAGGATTTAGAACGGGCCTACACCAACTTCTTCGCCAGACGTGCCGACTTTCCTCGCTTCAAGAAAAAGGGGCAAGGCGACAGCTTCCGCTACCCCGACCCGAAGCAAATCAAGCTCGACCAAGAGAACAGCCGCATTTTTCTGCCGAAACTTGGCTGGTTACGCTACCGCAACAGTCGTCAGGTCTCGGGTATTGTAAAAAACGTCACTGTCATCCAGTCCTGCGGTAAGTGGTACATCAGCATTCAGACAGAATTCGAGGTACCTGATCCCGTTCACCCTTCAACATCAATGGCCGGTCTGGATGCTGGCGTAGCTAAACTCGCCACGCTGTCAGATGGCACCGTCTTTGAACCTGTAAACAGTTTCCAGAAAAATAAGAAAAAACTGGCTGCACTTCAGCGCCAGTTAAGCCGCAAGGTTAAATTCAGCAACAACTGGCAGAAGCAGAAACGCAAAATACAGCGACTACATTCGTGTATCGCAAACATCCGCAGGGACTACCTTCACAAAGTCACAACGACCATCAGCAAAAACCACGCCATGATCGTCATTGAAGATTTGCAGGTGAAAAACATGTCAAAGTCGTCAGCGGGTGCTGTCAGCCAGCCAGGACGCAACGTCCGGGCGAAATCAGGGCTGAATCGTTCGATACTGGATCAGGGCTGGTACGAAATGCGCCGTCAGCTTGAGTACAAACAGCTCTGGCGCGGAGGTCAGGTTCTGGCGATACCTCCGGCATATACCAGTCAGCGTTGCGCCTGCTGTGGTCATACGGCGAAAGAAAACCGCCTGTCACAAAGTAAATTCAGGTGTCTGGCGTGTGGATATACAGCGAACGCCGATGTAAACGGCGCTCGTAACATCTTAGCGGCGGGACACGCCGTGCTTGCCTGTGGAGGGATGGTGCAGTCAGGCCGCCCGTTGAAGCAGGAACCCACTGAAATGATTCAGGCGACAGCCTGAACGTAGCAGGAATCCACGTCCTTCAGGGCGTGGAGGATGTCAAGCCGGTTGCTATGCCTTTTCCGGCAGCAGCCGGATAACGGAAAAGCCTTCCTCATCAGGCCGCTGTTCGCTTTTTAAATGGCATTGCTCAAGTAACGGAAATACGCCTGAAATATCACCGGTGAAGCGGATCTCCAGTGGTTTAATCAGTTCGCCACCGTCACTGAATGCAGGATGGAGTTCTGCTTTCGGGGTATACACCGCGCTGGCCGTTGCTGATTCCCTGTGATAACTACGCCATTCCTGCTGTGACAGCAGAAAGTCCAGCCAGCCCATTGTTTTCAGCGTTTCAATAAAATACGTGAAGCGGAATAACACGCTTTGTTTCGCCAGTTCGCCCGTACTGGAACGCCAGATGTACTCCACCTTGCGGTGCAGCCTGGCACCAAAACCGTAGCGTTTCCCCTGGTCAAGAAGCCAGAGAATGTCCTGTGCGACCGAGCGGGGGAACAGCTTACGTTTTTGCGCGGCAGACAGCCACTGCATGATGAACATGTGTATCTGCAAATCTGTGCGAATTTTGCCCTGTTTTTGCGACAGTTTTATCGCTACCAGCAGGCACCATGCCAGATGCATCAGTTCTTCGGTCGGGCGTTTCTGATAAAAGACAGTCAACCAGTACCACTCCATTTTTTTCGTCGCGCGGAAGGATAGCATATTGCATCCCCGGTCGGGAGCAGGGCTACCGCCTTCGCTGCGCTCAGTTGGTCAACCCCGGGAACGGGTAAAAGCAAGTTTTACCCGCCCCCGGCGTTTCTGTTAAAAATCCAAAGGAATCATGATGATGCTATTTTCATGCGGAAAACTGGTCAGGGCCAGCTTTCTTTGTCCTCCCCTGCTGTCTTCTCTGCCCTTCCCCGCCGACGCGGGGATATCGACGGCTCCGGATATTCAGGTGGGTTTTTCTCCTGAAGGGACTGGTCGCCTTCTGGTGCTGAACACCATCGGTTCCGCACAGCAGAGAATCCGGATGATGGCCTATTCCTTCACCGATCCGGACGTGATGAAAGCGCTTATTGCCGCGCATCAGCGGGGCGTGGATATAAAAATCGTTATCGACGAGAAAGGCAACCGCAACAGGGCCAGCATGGCGGCAATGAATCTGATTGTGAATGCCGGTATTCCGCTGAGGACTAACAGCCGCTTCCCTATTCAGCATGATAAGATTTTAATTGTTGATAATCATACGGTTGAGTCAGGTAGCTATAACTTCAGCCGGGCGGGAGCGAGAAAAAATTCGGAGAACGTGGTGGTGATGCGCTTTATGCCCGCCATCGCCAGTCAGTATCTGGCCCACTGGCAGTCCCGCTGGGAAATGGGGACAGACTGGCAATCGACCTACTGATAACGGCGTACAGATGGCCTTTCACTGGAAGGGGTGATCCGTGCGCCAACACAGATCACCTTTCGATAAAAGTTAAGTCGCTGATTTCTCTGTTCTGTAGTATTCTCTGCGAGATGATCCTTTTTAGATCCTTGAGGAGGCAGAGATGTCGCAAGCAGCAAATGCAGTAACTTCCTCAACGAATTCAAAGCGTTCTTACCGAAAAGGTAAACCGATGTCGGCAAGCGAAAGACAACTTGCTGCGATTGCGCGTAAACGAGAAACGCACAAAGAAGTTAAAGTCTTTGTTAAAAATCCTCTTAAAGATCGGATGGTTGCGATTTGTGAAGAGGAAGGGCTTACGCAAGCACAGTTTATCGAGATCTTACTTGAGCGTGAACTTAGTGAACGAGGGGTTCTGGATGTGAAGTCTTCACATTCTTGATAGTTATCTCATTGGGTGCTAGATTACTGATCGATTAGATAATTTCTGGCTGGCCACGCCGTAAGGTGGCAGGGATCAGGTTCTTAGATACGTTTCCCTGAATCTGAAAAGCAAAAACCCCGATAAACTTCCTCATCTTTGGCGAGGCGAGAAGGTTACCGGGGCCTAACTAAACTGTACAGAAGCTGTTGCTCTGTACGGGGAGTATAGTTTCATGCCCAGAAAACTGCAATACCTTCTGTGCGCATTACTCCTTCCGTGCAACATAAGCGCAGGAAGGTGTGACTGACGCTCAGACCCTGTTCTCTCATTACCGACAGGTCAAGAACCCGAATCCGGAATTCACCCCGCGTGAAGGGAAAAAGACGCTGCCGTTCTGCCGTAAGCTGATGGCAAAAGCCGAAGGCTTCACGTCCCGTTTTGATTTTTCCATGCATGTCGCTTTTGCGCGTTCGCTGGGTGTGCGTCACCGTATGCCGCCGTTGTTGCGCCGCCGCGCCATCGATGCGCTGCTTCAGGGGCTGTGCTTCCACTATGATCCACTGGCTAACCGCGTCCAGCGTTCCATCACCAATCTGGCCATCGAGTGCGGGCTGGCCACAGAATCGAAAAGCGGCAATCTGTCCATCACCCGCGCCACGCGGGCGCTGAAGTTTATGGCGGAGCTGGGGCTGATTACCTACCAGACCGAGTATGACCCGCAGATTGGGTGCAACATCCCGACCGATATCACCTTCACGCCAGCCCTGTTCTCCGCTCTGGATGTTTCTGACGTGGCCGTTGTGGCCGCGAGGCGCAGTCGCGTGGAGTGGGAAAACCAGCAGCGTGAAAAACAACGTCTCCCCCGGCTGGACATGGACGAACTGATAGCCAAAGCCTGGCGGTTCGTGCGTGAGCGGTTCCGGAGCTACCAGTCCGAACGCAAATCGCACGGGCTGAAGCGCGCCCGCGCCCGCCGTGATGCTGACCGTAACCGCCGCGATATTGAAACTATCGTGAAGCGGCAACTGACGCGTGAAATTGCCGAGGGCCGCTTTACCGGCAACCTGGACGCCGTGCGTCGGGAACAGGCAAGGCGTGTAAAAGAGCGTATGCTGATGTCCCGTGGCAACAACTATACGCGGCTGGCAACGGCCACCACCTGACCCCCTCTCCTTTTATTAATCCGGCTGACCCCGGAGGGTCCTGCACGTCTGTTACTCACCGTTGCTTATTATCTGAGCGAACGGGCATGGAGGCCATCCATGCTCCCCTCTCTTTTCCGGCAAAACCGTGCTGAAATTTTGTCGCCGGCGCCATCTTTGCCCGATGAATTCAGTTACCCACAAATAACTGCAAGGGATATTTCCATAAGGTTACAGCCGTTATGCTTGCAGAGCGCCAGCCGCACTGATTTCAAAGTGCGTGGTTCCCTTTAAAAACCTGCTCAGTACTTCTTTTAAATACCTTTTATGTTTTTCATATAAACAGATAACCTGTTCATCGTCTGCCCTGTGGACAGCCTCAAAGAATGCCCGCCCTTGCAGCGGACTTACGTCCGCGCCGGTTCGATCAAAGCTAAGTTACCTCCCGTCGCTACGCGACAGGCACTGTAAGGCAACTGAATTTAGTTACAGCATTCAGAATACACTTCCGCAAAACCAGAATGTGCAGATCTGTGACCTCATCACCGCGCCCACCACTGAAAATCGGCCCCGCCCCGGCCAAAGGCCGGAACAACGTCGCTTTTAATGATGGATGTTGTAACTAGAACTAAGTCGCTTTGAGAAGTATCGCTGGAAGGTCTGGATTAACACGCCCGTAAGCGGCCCTCACGGCCCGCTAACGCGGAGATATGCCCCGACTGCGGCTACGCCTTGTCGTGACCACACCGACAGCGCACAAAAGCTTCTGTATCGCTTTCAGCGGGTTTATGTCTGGCAGGGTGAAGGGATGGATTGGCAGAAACTATCAGAACTGTAACCGGCTGCGCCGGGTCACGGTGCCATTCACCAGTAAAAGGGGTCTGACGCTCAGTGGAACGAAAACTCACGCTAAGCTTTCATTACGTGTTGGAACATTGACCATTTACCCTAACAGTTTACTGTTTGGGTAAATGGTTTTTGTCAGATTCAGCATTCTGACTAAGAATAATTATTTTTTCGTCTGTGATACCTTGTCAGGATAAATCACACTCCTTACTCTTTTACCAGGTGCAGCAGAAGCTATCATTTTTTTCGTAATGGTGTTGTATGTTATTACTTCGGCCGATAGAGTATTTCCATTCTGCTGAACAAAAGCCTCATCTGTTAGGATAACCTCTCCTGTTTCTGGAGTATATTTAAGCTTTTTAGAATTTCCTGAGAACGGTTTACCGTCTTCTGTTATCCCATTGTATTTTATTGGATTCCCTGTGGCAGTTATATATGTATCGTTGGGGTTTTCACGATGATAAATAGCTTCTTCTGCATCAATAGTCATATCCCCGCTTACAGCGTGTACATGGCCAACAGCCTTAATATTTCCATTCGATAATATTAACTGGTTGTCCGAATCTATTGTGTACTTATTTGATATGGCTTCTGAAGCGTTAGCAGTGCCAGTAATAAAAAATAAAATAATTAAGTATCCTTTCATTTGTACCTCCAGTTCATATTTAATGATTGTATCCGTATAATAAAGCTATTCAGCAATAATTTTATAAACCGTGGAACGGGCAATACTGAGCTGACGAGCAATTTCCGTTGCGCCAGTGCCTTTCTGGTGAAGCTCCAGCACAGTGTTTCTGTCCACAGAACGTTTGCGGCCAAATTTGATACCTTTCAGCCTGGCTTCCTGACGGCCTTCATTGGTGCGTTCCAGTATTCGGCAGCGCTCGGCCTGTGCAACGGCGGACAGGATAGTAACCACCATTTTTCCCATTTCCCCGTCAGTGCTGATCCCGTCATCAATAAACCGGACAGCGACACCCTGGGCGTCAAATTCTTTTATCAGCTGGATCATATCTGCGGTATCGCGGCCGAGACGGTCAAGTTTCTTCACCAGAATGACATCTCCTTCTTCTACCTTCATCCGCAACAAATCCAGCCCTTCCCGATCGGTTGAACTGCCAGATACCTTGTCGGTAAAGATACGGTTGCCTTTCACTCCCGACTCTTTGAGAGCTTTAACCTGAATATCGAGAGATTGCTGACTGGTTGATACCCGTGCATAACCAAAAAGTCGCATAAAAATGTATCCTAAATCAAATATCAGACAGATGGTGTCTGTTATAACAAAAAATCGATTTAACGGACACATTAATGAAGCCGATTTTGGGCGTCCGACAATTTATAATATTTCGGACGGTTGCGAAAATGTTACTAAATGCCCGTCAGGCAGGGAGGCCGATATGCCCGTTGATTTTCTGACCACTGAGCAGACTGAAAGCTATGGCCGGTTCACTGGCGAACCGGATGAGCTTCAGCTGGCACGCTATTTTCATCTTGATGAAGCGGATAAAGAATTTATCGGGAAAAGCCGGGGCGATCACAATCGGCTTGGTATTGCCCTGCAAATCGGGTGCGTGCGTTTTCTGGGCACCTTCCTCACCGATATGAATCATATTCCTTCCGGCGTCCGGCATTTTATCGCCAGACAGCTCGCCATCCATGATATCACCGTGCTGGCAGAATACGGCCAGAGAGAAAATACCCGTCGTGAGCATGCCGCGCTAATACGTCAGCATTATGATTATCGTGAATTTGCCTGGCCCTGGACTTTTCGTCTTACCCGTCTTTTATATACCCGGAGCTGGATAAGCAACGAGCGTCCGGGCCTGCTTTTCGACCTGGCGACAGGGTGGCTGATGCAGCACAGGATTATTCTCCCCGGCGCGACCAGGCTGACCCGACTGATTTCAGAGGTAAGGGAAAAGGCAACGCTGCGCCTGTGGAACAGGCTGGCAATGATTCCGTCTGCCGTGCAGCGTTCACAACTGGAGACGCTGCTGGGACCCGCTGATTCCGGCCGCCTGTCTTTGCTGGAATCACTGAAGAAAGGCCCGGTCACCATCAGCGGCCCTGCGTTTAATGAGGCAATTGATCGCTGGAAAACGCTGAGTGATTTTGGCCTTCATAATGAAAGCCTGAATGCGATCCCGGCTGTACGTCTGAAAAATCTCGCTCGTTATGCGGGAATGGCTTCGGTGTTCAATATCGCCAGGATGGCTCCGCAGAAAAGGACAGCGATACTGGTTGCCTTTGTCCTAGCATGGGAGACGCTGGCGTTGGATGATGCGCTGGACGTTCTGGATGCCATGCTGGCTGTTATCATCCGTGACGCCAGAAAGATTGGGCAGAAAAAACGGCTTCGATCGCTGAAGGATCTGGATAAATCAGCACTGGCGCTTGCCGGCGCATGTTCGTACCTGCTGAAAGAGGAAACGCCGGACGAATCAATCCGGGCCGAAGTATTCAGCCACATCCCGAGGCAAAAACTAGCCGATATCATCGCGCTTGTCCGTGAAATAGCCCGGCCATCAGATGATAATTTTCATGATGAAATGGTGGAACAGTACGGGCGGGTTCGTCGTTTCTTGCCCCGTCTGCTGAATAGCGTTAAATTTTCAGCAGCTCCCGCCGGGAGCACCACCCTGAATGCCTGCGATTACCTCAGCCGCGAGTTCAGCTCACGGCGGCAGTATTTTGATGATGCACCAACGGAAATCATTAGCCGTCCATGGAAACGACTGGTAGTTAATAAGGAAAAACATATCACCCGTAGGGGATACACGCTGTGCTTTCTCAGTAAACTGCAGGACAGCCTGAGGCGGCGGGATGTCTACGTCACCGGCAGTAGTCGGTGGGGAGATCCCCGCGAAAAATTACTACAGGGCGCAGACTGGCAGGCAAACCGGATTAAAGTTTATCGTTCTCTGGGGCACCCGACGAATCCACAGGACGCAATAAAATCGCTGGGACTTCAACTGGACACCCGTTACAGGCAGGTAGCCGCACGCCTTGGCGAAAATAAGGCGGTTGAACTGGATATTTCCGGCCCAAAACCCAGACTGACAATTTCTCCCCTCGCCAGTCTTGACGAACCGGACAGTCTGAAACGACTGAGCAAACAGGTTAGTGATCTGCTCCCGACTGTAGATTTGACAGAGCTGTTGCTCGAAATCAATGCCCATACCGGATTTGCTGATGAGTTTTTCCACGCCAGCGAAGCCAGCGCCAGAGTTGACGATCTGTCCATCAGCATCAGCGCCGTACTGATGGCCGAGGCCTGCAATATCGGTCTGGAACCCCTGATACGGTCAAATGTTCCAGCCCTGACCCGACACCGGCTGAACTGGACAAAAGCAAACTACCTGCGGGCTGAAACAATCACCAGTGCGAATGCCAGGCTGGTTGATTTTCAGGCAACGCTGCCACTGGCACAGGTCTGGGGTGGTGGCGAAGTGGCCTCTGCAGACGGAATGCGCTTTGTTACGCCGGTCAGAACAATCAATGCCGGACCGAACCGCAAATACTTCGGTCATAACAGGGGGATCACCTGGTACAACTTTATGTCCGATCAGTATTCCGGCTTTCATGGCATTGTTATACCGGGGACGCTGAGGGACTCAATCTTTGTGCTGGAAGGCCTTCTGGAACAGGAAACCGGGCTGAATCCTACCGAAATTATGACCGATACCGCTGGGGCCAGCGATCTTGTCTTTGGTCTTTTCTGGCTGTTGGGATACCAGTTTTCGCCGCGCCTGGCTGATGCCGGTGCTTCGGTTTTCTGGCGCATGGACAATGACGCTGATTATGGGGTGCTGAATGATATTGCCAGAGGGCAGTCAGATCCCAAAAAAATAGTCCTTCAGTGGGACGAAATGATCCGGGCCGCAGGCTCCCTGAAGTTGGGCAAGGTGCAGGCTTCGGTGCTGGTTCGCACGTTACTGAAGAGTGAACGCCCTTCCGGACTGACTCAGGCAATCATTGAAGTGGGACGCATCAACAAAACGCTGTATCTGCTTAATTATATTGATGATGAAGATTATCGTCGGCGCATTCTGACCCAACTAAACCGGGGAGAAAGCCGCCATGCCGTTGCCAGAGCTATTTGTCACGGTCAGAAAGGTGAGATAAGAAAGCGATATACCGACGGTCAGGAAGATCAACTGGGCGCACTGGGGTTGGTCACTAACGCCGTCGTGTTATGGAACACTATTTATATGCAGGCAGCCCTGGATCATCTCCGGGCACAGGGGGAAGCCCTGAATGATGAAGATATTGCACGACTCTCACCACTTTGCCACGGGCATATCAATATGCTCGGCCATTATTCCTTCACACTGGCAGAACTGGTGACAAAAGGACATTTACGGCCATTAAAAGAGGCGTCAGATGAAGAAAACATTGCTTAACGTGAGTTTTCGTTCCACTGAGCGTCAGCCCCCTAAGAGAGCATAAAACTGGTCGTGATATAGTAACCACCGGTTTCTGCCAGACGCAGCCCTATTATTTTAATTATTAAACGCCAGTCGCTACGTATGACTTCCAGTGCAGGTTGTTTAACGATCTTGTTTTGCTGTTTCGCTTGTTCGAACTCAGGGGATTCAGCAATACTTATCCGGATAAAGAGTCCAATCGCCACCATTATGAACGAGATCAGGAATGGCACGCGCCATACCCAGTTACCGTCAAAAATGGCATCCGAGAGCAGAAACGCGCCGTTCGCCAACAAAAGCCCTAACGGAATACCAAGCTGGGGCACCGCGCCATACAGACCACGCTTTTTCGCAGGTGCATGTTCGCATGCCATGAGCACTGCTCCGCCCCATTCCGCACCGAATCCAATGCCCTGAATCATCCGTAATAAAATCAGCAGGACGGGCGCCAAAACACCCGCCTGTTCATAAGTAGGGAGTGCGCCGATCAATACAGTGGCCAGACCCATCGCCAACAGCGACCAGAACAGTACCGCTTTACGGCCATAGCGGTCGCCAAAATGACCCGCGAGGTAGCCGCCAAGCGGTCGCATAAGAAAACCTACCGCCAGCGTAGCGAACGCGGCGAGTATTCCAATAATGGGCTTTTCAGTATGAAAGAAAAGCTTGCCAAACCAGGCCGCCGCCGCAGTGCCGTAAATGAAAAAATCATAACTTTCCACTGCGGAGCCGATCATTGATGCGATAGAGACTTTGACCGGACTGGCGCTATTATTTGCAGGTTCAGATGTCATATTTATATCTCACCCCGGAATGTAGTTGTTATCGGGTAATACGTGTCATCGCTATTCCTGTTGCCAGGTCTCGATTACACGGCTGTCATCACGTTGCCCTAACCCAGCGTTTGCTGCTGCCAGATAACGAGCGTGTGCGATCTGTAAGAGCGGAACGTCTGCGTGGCACGCGCTGGCGGCATCTGCCACTAACCCGCTGTCTTTCACAAAAATATTAATTGCGCTGGAAACCTCAACATCGCTGCCCTGCAACATGCGTGGACCACGATCTGATAACATCCAGGAACCAGCGGCACCGCCTTCCACCAGAGGCAACACGTGTGCCGGATCCAGTCCCAGTGATTGCGCCAGATTTAATGCTTCCGCCGCCGCCACGATATGCACCGAGCAAAGATGCTGGTTGATCACTTTGATCCCTTGTCCTTCGCCAGGCTTGTGACCAACGAATTTCACCTTCCCCATCGCATTGAGAACGGGCGCAACTTCAGCTATTGCGGCATCACTGCCGGAAGCAAAAATTACCAGCTCGCCGGTGCTGGCACGCGCGGTGCCCCCGGTAACTGGCGCATCGACCACGCTGGCACCAGCTTTTAACAGCAGCGCCGCGGCGGCGATAACGGCATCCGGCCCAACCGTTGACATAATCACCCAACGCTGCCCTGCTACTTTCGGTAACGCCTCTTCCACCAGGGCAGCCAGCTGTTGCGGTGTCGCCACCATGACCACGACCACATCAGCGTCAGGCGTCAGCGAAAAACGCTCTACTGCTTCAATACCCTGTGCCTGCGCACGCTGACGCGAAACTTCCGCTACGTCAACACCCAGGATCTCATGCCCGGCGTTGTGAATCTGCAACGCCATCGGTAAACCAATCGCGCCAACACCTACAAATATGACTTTCATCGGAAGCTCCTTACGCCAGCCAGCCTTTGATGGCGTTGACCATGGATTTTGTGGAAATGCCGTAGCGATCGTGTAGCGTAGGCAGCGCGCCGGCTGCCAGAAAATCATCTGGCAGAGCGATATGGCGAAAGGCTGGCATTACCTGAGCATGCATTAATGCCATAGCCACTGCTTCGCCTAAACCTCCAACCACGCTGTGATTCTCAGCCACAACAACCAGGCGGCCACCGCGACAGCCTTGCTCCACAATCGTAGTGATGTCGAGCGGTTTGATCGTCGGCACGTGTAGCACCGCGACATCAACGTTGCTCTGTGCCAGCTCTTTTGCCGTTTCCAGGGCCCGCATGGTCATGATGCCGCTGGAGATAAGCAATACCTCTCGTCCATCTCGCAGCAGTTTGGCTTTACCTAATTCGAACTGATAATCGTATTCATCAAGTACCAGTGGGACTTTTCCACGCAGCAGGCGCATATAAACCGGACCCTGGTGATCGGCAACAGCGGCCACCGCCTGCTCAGTGTCAAGCGCATCGCAAGGATCGACTATCGTCAGGTTAGGAATGCCCCGCATCAGCGCGAGATCTTCGGTTGCCTGATGGCTGGGACCGTAACCGGTGGTTAACCCTGGAAGAGCGGCGCAGATCTTGACATTCAGATTCTCTTCTGCGATGACCTGATGAATAAAGTCATATGCCCGACGCGTGGCAAATACAGCATAAGTTGTGGCGAACGGGACCATACCTTCTTTCGCCATTCCACCTGCTGCCCCCATCAATAATTGCTCCGCCATTCCCATCTGGAAATGACGTTGTGGGAAAGCCTGGGCGAAGATACGAAGATCGGTGTATTTCGACAGGTCAGCGGTAAGGCCAACGATATTCTGGCGCGTCTGTGCTGCCTTAACCAAAGTATGGCCAAACGGGGCCGCCACCGTTTTTTGGCCTTCGGCAGCAATAGAGGCGATCATCGCTGAGGTGGTTAAACGCGGTTTTTTCTCTGCAACAGTGCTCATTGGCGGGCCTCCTCAGCCTGATCGAGAATCTTGATTGCTTTTTGCCATTCATCGGCATCGACGCGGATAAAGTGATTCTTCTCGCGTGCTTCCAGAAACGGCACGCCTTTACCCATTAATGTATCCAGCAGAATGACGCGCGGTTTCGGCTCAGTCAGATTGCGGGCCCGATCAAACGCCGCTTTTACTGCCGCAATGTCATTACCCTCTACGCGCTGTACATCCCATCCAAATGCCAGCCATTTATCAGCAAGCGGCTCGAAACCCATGATTTTTTGTGAAGGGCCATCTGCCTGTTGTTGGTTTATATCCACCAGCGTGATCAGGTTATCCAGTTTATGGTGTGCTGCTGCCATCGCCGCTTCCCAGGTTGCGCCTTCATCCAGTTCGCCATCAGACATGGAGTTGTACACAAAGGCCGGGTTATTTTTGTGGCGCAGCGCCAGCGCAATTCCAACGGCAATCGTCATACCCTGACCCAGTGAGCCGCCGGACATCTCCATGCCGGGCGTATAGGTCGCCATGCCGGACATTGGCAGACGGCTGTCGTCCGAACCGTAGGTTTCCAGCTCCTCTTCCGGAATAATGCCCGCTTCGATCAATGCCGCGTAAAGCGCGATAGCATAATGACCATGCGACAGCAGAAAGCGGTCCCGCCCTTCCCATTCAGGATCTTCTGGACGAAAGTGCAGTGCATGACACCACGCAACGGCCAGCATGTCGGCAAGACCCAGCGCCTGGCCTATATAACCTTGCCCCTGAACTTCTCCCATTTGTAGGGCAAAGCGGCGTATACGCCAGGCATGGTGTTTCAGCTTATCGATTACGTAGGCAGGTGCGACTACCGGGTCTGTAATAATGCTCATTAATCTGCTCCCCTGTGCGTTAACAAAATGTTCCGGCTGAGACGATTCCAATACGGGCTGCGCCCGGTGATGTTTACGTGCTATTCACGCGCCATATTCAGCTGGTCAGACGCATCATGGAATGGAATAGTCCGCATTGAATCTGGACTCTGAACGGAATACCGTGAGGTTACGTAGTTTGAGCAATGACTGACAAAAGCATTTAATACAATTATCCGTGAATAGGATTCACTAATGTCGATACTACGCAAAGTCCCCTTGACCATGTTGCGAGCGTTTGAAGCGGCGGGACGCACTGGCGCGTTTACCGCCGCCGCAACAGAACTTGACCTTTCTCCTAGCGCGATTAGTCACGCTATTCGAAAGCTTGAAGATCTATTGAAAATTCGACTTTTCCAGAGAAGCACGCGAGAAATAACCCTGACGAAAGAGGGTTCTCTCTTACTGGAGCATGTGCAGCGCGGGTTCGGTGAAATGCAACGTGGACTGTCACTGGTCACGGCCGATGAGTCGCGTCCGCTGCGTCTGCACACGGCGCCGAGTTTTGCTCACCAGTGGCTGCTACCTCGGCTGGGTGATTTTATTCGTGAACATCCCCAGATTGACCTGCGTTTTTCGGCCAGTACCGAATACGCGCGTTTTGAACAGGATGATTTTGACCTTGATATTGTTTACGGCGAGCCACGCCCGTCACCTTATGAAAAACTACCGTTAGCCGTAGAAGAATTAACCCCACTTTGTTCTCCTGCGCTGGCAGAGAGCATTTCCCGTCCAGAACATCTTTATCAACAAACGCTTATTCAATGTGATGTGCAGCTCTTTCAATGGAAAGGCTGGTTTGAGGCAAATAATCTGACACCGCCGCGCCATTACGGATTGCGGTTTGACCGTAGTTTTATGGCCATTGCCGCAGCGGTGGATGGATTAGGTGTGGTGCTGGAGTCCAAACTACTCGCAGAACGTGAAATTGCCAGTGGCAGGCTGGTATGTCCGCTGGTGAGCAGCACAAAAGAAATTCACTATATTGGACATTACATGGTCTTTCCGCGTCATCAGCATAGGCATTTTGCGCTAGAAGAGTTTAAAAGCTGGTTACTGGAACAACTTAACCTGGCACAGTTACGCTGATCAGGCTCACATATTTTTAACAACGTAAGCGCCTGTAGGGCGTCTTCAGCTGTGAATTTTTGTGATCTCAAAGACAAAATAAAATGCATCATCACGGCTAAGCCAGATTCTTTCAAGCCGTCTTGAGAGGCTACTGCGTCGGTAGACGACCCCGCCCGGTAAATAACAGGGCAGGATAATTTTATCGGGGGAGAACGCCAGTGCATCCATAAAGAAACTAGGTTTGAGTGCGATAAGTTCAAAGTCTGAACTCACAGCACATTCATCGTCTGGCCTGATGCCTGTCCAGCCCTAACGCCGCAATGAGTAACGCTTGCAGGAGATATCCATCAATGTCTGCAAGACGCATGCGGTTGAATAACACGGTAATAAACAGCGCTCCCAACATTGCAGTCAGGCGATTTTGCAGGCCTTAAGGAATAGCGATGGTAAAGCAGCAAGCAAAGCGATTCAGGAAGATATTCTCGGCGGTAAGCAAAACTTTCTGAATGCCAGCCGCCGTTGAATGAAATTTAACATGCCACCCATACCACTTCATGACGACACGCAACAGAGCCGATTCGATAGCGGAGCTGAAAAAAATCTAATTTTAACATGACAGCGCTACGCAAATTCTGGCTTACCTCTGCTTTTCTCCCAGAATTTACGTAGTGCGATCAACAGATAAAATGATTATTCCAGCCTTACACCGGCCTGGCAGCCGCTATAAAACCATGTCAGATGGGCTCAGGATTTTTGCTCTACGGCCTGGTAACCGCGGCTCAGACGCAAGAACAGCATGCCGGTAGCCGCCAGCCCACAGAAGGCGGCACACATCAGCCACCAGCCAGGGGCGCTCTTGCTGCCCGTCATCTGTACCAGCGCCGTTGAAATTACCGGCGTCAGGCCGCCGAATAGCGCCGTCGCCAGGCTGAATGCCAGCGAGAATCCCACGGTACGTACGTAAACCGGCATCACCTCGGTAAGTGCCGCCACCATAGCGCCGTTGTACATTCCGAAGAAAAAAGAGAACCATAACAGCACTAGCGTCATGCGTGTAAAGTCCGGTGCCGAGGTCAGCCAGGTCATGGCAGGCCAGGTAGTGACCAGCGCCAATAAGGTGATGCCCATCAGCACCGCGCGACGACCGATGCGATCGGAAATCGCCCCGCCGATCGGCAACCAGATAAAGTTTGAGATCCCTACCAGCATTGTCACTATCAAACTGTCTCGCGCCGTAAGATTCAGAACGGCGCGCCCGTAGGTCGGGGTATAGACGGTAATAAAGTAAAAGGTTGTCGTGGTCATCGCTACCAGCAGCGTGCCGGCGACAATCAGGCGCCAGTTCTGCATGATAGTGGTAAAAATCTCACGGGTATCGGGTCGGTGCGTGCGATGTAAAAACGCTTCGGTTTCCTGAAGCGAACGACGCAGCACAAAAATCAGCGGAATAATCATGCAACCGATAAAGAACGGGATACGCCAGCCCCATTGGGCGATCTGATCGTGTCCCAGCAGCGCATTCAGGCTGTAACCAATCAGCGCGGCTACCACAATAGCAATTTGCTGGCTGGCGGATTGCCAGCTGGTGTAAAAACCTTTATTGCCGGGCGTGGCGATCTCTGAGAGATAAACCGAAACGCCTCCCAGCTCGACGCCTGCAGAGAATCCCTGCAATAGCCGACCCAGTAGCACCAGCGCCGGGGCCAGGATGCCGATAGACTGATACCCCGGTACCAGCGCAATCAGCAGGGTGCCGCATCCCATAATTGCCAGCGTTACCATCAGCCCCTTACGTCGGCCGATGCGGTCAATATAGGCACCCAGGACAATCGCTCCCACAGGCCGCATCAGGAAACCAGAGCCAAAAACAGCGAACGTGAGCATCAAAGAAGCGAATTCGCTGTCGGCAGGAAAAAAGGTTCGGGCTATGTAAGTGGCATAAAAGCCAAAGAGAAAAAAGTCGAACTGCTCAAGAAAATTGCCGCTGGTGACGCGGAGTATCGTGCCGAAAGTGCCGGCGCGGGTTGAGGCAGATGTAGGTTGATTCATAGGGACATGTCTCCAACAGCTCACTTGCTTGTTATAGGTAAGAGTTCCGGGCTTAGTCGCCAGCGACACCCGTGTTTTTTCCACGCCGTTTCTCAATCGCCCACTTAAGCAATGCGGCGCTGCGGTAAAATCCATGGGCGAATTTTCCGTAAGGGAGGGTCAGGAACAGAGCCATCACGACGCCAAGATGCAGCGCCAGCAATATCCCCATCCATGAGGTATCGCGCCCGGCCAGCAGTCCAAGACCGGTAAGGCTTGTCAGCAGTAACAGCAGAATAAAGCCGCGATCCATCGGTTTCTGACGCGCGTCGCCCTGTAGCGGCGAACGGCGCAGGTTGAGCCATAACAGTCCCATCGGACCAATGATGAGCCCTGCACCGCCCAGCGTGCCGAGCACAACAGGCACACTCCAGAATGCATAGGGCGCTTCCAGCCCGGCGACATAGTGATAGCCAGTGGCTACCACCGTAGCGGCGAAGCAGAGCATAAAGCCATAAAAGGTGAAGTGATGAAAACGGCGCCGCAACAGCGTGAAGGCATCATTTTGCTCGTTGCAGCCCTTGCCATGGCCGCCGTCCAGATATTTCAGGGTAAGCGCGTTTTTTGACGCATCCAGCCATTCTGGCGCCTGCGGCGAGCCAGGTGATATTTCGCGCCAGAAGCGGATCACCCCGGCCATCAGTGCCACGATAGCCACCATAAACACGCCGCCAAACATCAGCGCCAGCAGGTTATGCGGGAAGATCTGGTAAAAATCACCTGCCAGTGGCGGATGGATAAGTGATCCTTTCAGCGCCATTGCCAGCAATAAAAAGAGAGACAGACCAAACGCCAGCGCCAGGGTTAAGGTGATCCCGGCACGCCGGTAAAGCGCGCCCAGCCTGGCGGGCTGGGCATAATGCTGATAGGTTTCCAGCCGTACCTGCGCCATGGCTTTCGGCACGTTGATAGCAAATTCATGGGGCGGCGCGTACTGGCAGGCATGCAGGCAGGCCCCGCAGTTATGGCACAGGTTTGCCAGGTAGTTAATATCGGCTTTGCCAAATTCCAGCCGCTGCGTCATGGCCGGAAAAACAGCGCAAAAGCCTTCGCAATAGCGGCAGGCGTTACAGACTTGCATAACCCGTTCAACTTCCGCCTCGGGTTCGGTCAGGATTTTAGCGTCAATGATAAGCTTCTCAAGCTGCTTCATGGCTGGCCTCCCATCCTGCTGCGCGCGCGGCCTCTTTTCCGGCTATGCGGCCAAAAGTCGTGCCGATGGACATGCCTACCCCGGCGGTATAGCCCTTGCCCAGCACGTTTCCGGCCATCATCTCGCCGGCGACAAACAGGTTACGACTGGGATGACCGGCAAAATGGACAGCCGCGAGTTCATTCACCTTCAGACCAAGGTAGGTAAAGGTAATGCCAGGACGCAGGGCGTAGCCGTAATAAGGCGGTGTATCGATGGGGCGCGCCCAGTGGGTTTTCGGCGGGGTCAGCCCCTGAGTGATACAGGTATCCAGCGTGGCGTGATCAAACTGGCCGGGCTGGCACGCCTGGTTATAGCGAGTCACGGTTTCGGTGAACTGTTGCGGATCCAGCCCCAGTTGCCGTGCCAGCGCCGGCAGGGTATTAGCCTGGCAGCCAGGGAAGACCGGCGGCATAAAATGGCCAGGCGCTTTGCTGTCGATAATGGAAAAACCAATCTGGTCAGGCTGTTGCGCGACCAGGCGTCCCCAGATGGCATAGCGTTTTGGCCAGAAATCTTCCCCTTCATCATAAAAGCGATGGGCATCGCGGTTTACCACAATACCTAATGAGACGCAGTCTACGCGGGTGCAGATCCCGCCGTCATAGAGCGGCGCCCTGGCGTCAATGGCGACACAATGCGACTGCGACGGATCGCCGATAATGTCCGCACCGGCCTCCATCATGAACTTGAGCAACACGCCCTGATTAAAGCGGGTGCCACGAATTAAAAAATTGTCTGCGGGCCATTCGCCCCGTTCGTTCTGTCCCCAGGCTTCGCGCAGCCAGGCGCGGTTTGATTCGACCCCCCCTGCTGCCAGCACGCAGGTTTTCGCTGCGATGCGCTCCTTACCTGCCAGTGCGGCAATAAACTCGCCGTTGTTCAGTTCCAGCGCCTGTACCGGCGTGTTATAGCGAATTTTCACGCCGAGTGATTCAGCGCTTCGATAGTAAGCATTGACTAATGCTTTGCCTCCTCCCATAAAGAAGGCGTTAGTGCGGGCGACGTGTAACGCACCGGATAACGGCGGCTGAAAATTAACGCCGTGACGGCGCATCCAGTCACGGCAGCATGAGGATGACCGGATCACCAGTCGCGCCAGCGTCTCATTGGTTTGCCCACCCGTGACGCGCCACAGGTCCTGCCAGAACTCCTCTTCCGGGTAACTGTCAACCAGCACATCCTGCGGCTCGTCATGCATACATCTCAGGTTACGGGTATGTTGCGAATTTCCACCGCGCCATTCCCGCGGTGCTGCCTCCAGCATTAGCACCGACGCGCCCGCCTCTCTGGCCGTTAATGCGGCGCATAGTGCGGCATTGCCCCCGCCAATCACCAGTACATCTACCATGGAATACCCCATTGCTGCTTAATGGTTTTGTTAAATTTGCAGCTAAAATGTATACACACAGCCTGTATGGTCGCTATTGGGTATCGCTTAAGGGGGGGTTTAGTTAATGTAAAGGGTTGCGCCCGGCCATTCACCCTGCTCCACGAGTTGTTGCATAACCCGGTAGAGCACCACCCGAGCGGCCAGCCCGGCGGGAGAAAGCTCATCATCAGAGAGGCTAACGAGAAAATTAGCCCGACTGAGCACCGGATTATGAATGCCGATAACCCGCAGGGCTTCATCGTGAAGATGAGACAGCGCCGCGCCGGGCTGAAGCGTGACGCCCAACTCGCTGCGTACTGCATTCATCAGCAACGTCAGACCGTCGATTTCGGTCATCACCGTCAGGTGAAGCGCATTCTCATGGCATATCTCTTCCAGACGAGCCCGCAGTCCGTGGCCCGGACTGGGCATGATAAGAGGAAGCCCCGCCAGGGCAGCAGGTTCCGTCATATCGCCGGGAATAGCAGATAAAAGGGCGGGTGTGCCGATCAGAAACAGTCGTTCTTCCAGAACCGGCCTTGCGCTCCAGCGCTGAATTTTATCCTGCTGAAAAGTCACGGCCAGATCCAACTGTCGGGTATTGATCATGCGCGCCAGGTTACCGGAAAGCGTCTCTACTACATGCAGTCGCACATCAGCATAACTTTCACGCATGGCTTTGATAAAGGGCAACCCCAGCACCGACGCGGTACTGGGCGCCATACCCACGCTGACATGGCCGGAAAGCCGCGCCTGCCGCGCCGCCAGCACGGCATCATTGGCATGACGAAGCGCCAGTTGCGCCTGAGAATAGAACGCCAGCCCGGCATCCGTTGGGCATACGCCGCGCGAAGTACGTTGCAGCAAACGGATCGCCAGTTCATTTTCAAGGCGGCTGATTTGCTGGCTGAGCGCGGATACGCCTATATTCAGATCGATCGCTGCGCGTCCCATGCTGCCTGTTTCTACAATACGCACAAAATAGCGTAACTGGCGAAGCTCCATCACAACCTCCTTTCTCTACGGTCTTCAGCCAATACACTTATTTTTACATTAGCGCAACATTTTGCAGCCTGAATAAATCGCCTCGCCGTCTGGCTTTTTCAGCGGATAGCCTCATGGCAGTAATTCCTGCCATTCCCGCTTTGCGGCCCATCCTTTTACGCCAGCAAAAACCCGGGCGGCCTCTGTTTTTAGCCAACGCGCGCGAAGTTCAACGTGTTTTTCAGGCATTACGACGCGTATCGAGTGGTTTAGCAGTCATAATATGAAAGTATCTCATCCATAATATAAAAATAGTTAAAAGCCAGACCAGACTAATTAAGATAATAGTCAATTGTAATCAACGATTTTTTAAATATAATAAAAATAAAATCAACTTCCCTTTTTTAACCTGACTCAAATATGAACAACAGACTGACCGGGCTTGATCTTCTTCGTTCAATCATCATGATCTTTGGCCCCACCTTTCATGCTTCAATGCTCTACAGTGGCGCCTGAGGTTTTAATTATCACTTAAATAAGAATACATGGGTAGTAGATGCACTTAATTTGATGCACCCATTTCGGATGGACTTGTTTTTTATCATTCCTGGCTTTTTCTCGGCATTGCTAATAAATAAAAAGATGCGGAACATTTTATTGACAGCCGAAAAAAAGATTAATGAAACCCACCTTACTGGCTGTAGCAATCACCTTGCCTTTAATTGCTCTGGAAATGTATTTCCTGTTAGGTGACAAGGGGTTAGTGGACTATCTGAGCTACAAGCATTTATGGTTACTTATTGTGCTTTCGCAAATTAGCTTTTTGTTGATGCTTGCACCGGAAAAAGCTAAACAGTTTAGCCTCTCGCGCAGCAGAAAAGTTAAATAAAATGAAGTGGCCAACTGTTTTCACCTTACTTTTTATCGCAGTGTGTCTGTCTGTGGCTGTGAGTAAAGTCGTTAATATTCTACTGCTGCGTTCATTGCTGAACGCCAGCCAGGTTATACCAGTAATACAATATCTTCCTTTTTTCCTTCTTTTCTTTATGGAAAAGAACATTAATAGAAAAATGGCAGTGGTGTTAATGGCAATATGTTTCGCCTGGTACTTTATTAGCATCTCCTTTAAAGATGAATTCAAACTTGCCATGAACCTGGGTGAGGTATTTGCTGTGATGGCAATGTGCCTCGCGCTGTTCTTCACGTTTAGAAACCTAAAGATAAAGGTGAGTAAAACTATTACCGTTTTATCTAATCTTGCTCTGCCATTTTATTTAACCCATCTGCCGATTTTAATCTTCCTTGATGGGTATGGAGTAAAAACGGTATCTCAAGGGATCCCCTTTTATTTTTAACCTATGTCGTCTTACTGAACGTTACTTTTAGTTTTCTGGCTTCCCTGTTCATAAGAAGAAGCCAAAGAATGTCGAGCTTTTTGGGACTGGCATAGTGAGTCCAGCCAGCGGCGCGTTTCGGAAGCTTTCCCGAAAGGCGTCGCTGGCTACGCTTTTTCGCCTGAAGATTTGATCATCGCGATATTTAAAACGTTGAGTTAACCGCATACTGATTATTTATGAATATCACACTTGGCAGTTGTGAGATTGCCAGGCCGTTTAGTAAGAATAAAGCAGCAACAAACCGCTAATAGGTTGATGTGCCGCGCTGCTTATTTCAGGGCGAACCCTGCGGATCAGCCTTATCGCCTGACATGTGAAACCTTCGCTTGATGCGCCGGTAAAAGCGCCTTTGACATAACCAAACAGCTCGCTTTCCAACACACCGGGCGCGAAGGCGGCATAACGCAACGCCAGCTGCTTCGCCTTCTGCAGCGCAACGCTGCTACCGAAAATATCAGCAAACGTTTTCTCTGCTACGTGCGCGCGTGCTATCTGGCGCCGCATTTTTTACTCAATATTTTTAATCTCATTTTGCTTTTGCAGCGTGCAGACAGCGCCGACCACACCGTCATCCATCGTAATCGGCACGATACTGACCGTCAGCGACATGCGTTCCAGCTCCACCAGTGCGCCCGTCAGCGGCTGGCCGGTAGCGAAAACCTGCTGCACAATGGGGAGTCATACTGCGTTGCTGTTTTCGCTGATCGGTGCGGTGGCCTGTTACGCGCTGCCGATGGATGCCTATTATTTTGGTATTCTGCCAGTGGTCGCCCCTATTGCTTACTCGTTTGGGATCACGCCGACTAAAATTGGCGTAGCTTCCTTTATGGGGCAGGCTCTGCGTTATGCCAGTCCAACTGTCCCCTGTCGTACTGAAATGAGCTTCGACGACTATCAAAAATCCTTTTTCAAATGATCCATCCCCATGTTTTTTATCTTTATCGGTATGGCATTAGTGACAGGTCAGTTGCCACTGGGCATTTAACAAAAGGCTGTTTTCTATGGCGAAACAGTGGTGGCTAAAACAATGCAGCCACGCCAAAATCATTCATGTTGAAGCGGGATTTTCCGTTACCGACATAAGCGGCTATAGAAGCAGGCAACGTACCCACCACTGTGCCATTCAGTCATGACGAATACAGACCGCCCGCACAGTTTCCTGTGCGGGTGTTTTTTTAGCTCTGTCAGCGCCCTGCTCAGCGTATAGTGAGTATGTGCCTGTTCCTACAAACTATGAATATAGCGTGACAGCACCGTTATGCAGACACAGAGAAATACGCCAGCAAACGCTTCTGTTAACAGATTAATCCCTCCATAAAAATTAAATAACTTGCATAAGGAAATGTTTTATTTTAAATAAAATTAAAGACAAAATATAAAAAGAGATTTTAACGCCTTTACGGGGCGAGGTATTATTGATGCCATTCAGTGTTATTCTGAACTTACAATAAGAAAAAATGAACTCACTGAGAAAGAAACCGGAACTTTATAATCTAAATATGATACCAGTCACACTTGGATGCCTGGATCGGTTGACGTTGCTTTTAAATGGTGCGAGGGTTTGTATATCGATGCATAGGTTAAAAATGAAGAGACGTCAGACTGAATATTGTCGGTGATAGGTTTTATTTATTAGCTGCGAAGATCAGATGGAGGAATAGCCTTATTTTCCAGACACAACACATTCCCGCCAATATTCACAACGATGAATATAGCGCATCCATCATACCATTCTGTCCGGTAAATTTACTTTTCCTTATTACTATGATGTATTTGCGATTACATCAAGAAGGTAAACATGAGCGACATTAATACGACAACGCATGTTGTTGAGAGCAAGCCTACCAGCATTCGTTGGTTTGGTGGCGGACTTGTTTTCATCATATGCATGATAGCTTACCTGGACAGAGCAGTATTTTCTGTCACGGCCCAGCCTGTTATGCATTTTTTGAATATCACGCCCGTTCAGTTTGGCCTGGTAACCACATTATTCAATATAGGGTATTTTATTTTTCAAATACCGGGCGGCATTCTTCTTGAAAAATATGGCACCCGAACCGTTTTAACCTTATCACTGGTTTTCTGGTCAGTTTTTACGCTGTTAACTGGCATGGTCAATTCACTAATGATGTTAATGATCGTCAGATTTTTCTTCGGTATTGGCGAATCACCTGTTTTTCCGGCAGGAAATAAATTTTTTGCTAACTGGTTCCCGGCAGATGAGCGAGGCAAAGCCAATTCACTGATGAACGGTGGCGCATTTATGGCATCGATTATCGGGCCGCCTGTTGTTGTGTTAGTCGTTGGCCATTTTGGCTGGCAAAGCGCTTTTTTCCTTTGCGGTGCGTTGGGCGTCGTGATTTCTATTGTCTGGTTTGTGTGTATGCGCAATACCCCCGCTCAACATAAAAGCGTCAACGCCGCTGAGTTAAATAAAATCCGTCAGGGCAACGAAATTAGCACGGTTAAACAGAAAGTGCCCTGGAAGATTTTATTACGACAGCGTTCATTCTGGGCCATTGCCGCCGCCTTTTTCGGCACACTATGGACGATACAGTTTTTTATGTACTGGCTGCCTTACTATTTACAGTCCGCGCGGCATCTCTCTTTTAAAGATATGGGTTTTTATTCCAGTATTCCGTTTATCTTTATTGTTGTCAGCGTATTTCTGGCGGGGATTATTAGCGATCTTCTTATCAGGAAAGGATTTTCCCGCTTTTTTTCGCGTAATGTCGTCTGTATTGCTGGCTTAATACTTTCGGTTATCGGCCTGATCGCCAGTACAAAAGCGCAGACAACAACAGGTAATATCCTGTGGCTGAGCGTTGCGCTGGGCGGTGCGGGCTTTGCCCAGACCCTGGCGTGGTCTATCGCTACGGACATTGGCCGGGAGTTCACCTCTGTGACGGGAAGCTGGATGAATACATGGGGATTTATCGCCGCTTCTATCGTGCCAACCGTGGCTCCACTTGTTGCTAATCATTATGGCTGGAACGCTGTGTTGCTGCTCAATGCCGTCATCACCCTTATTGGTATTCTGGGCTTTTTGTTTATTAAAGCCGACTCGCCGCTGGTAGCGCAGCCCTGATCTGTCGGTGGCGACGTTCATCCTCGCCCGCCATCGCGCGAACGCCATACCTGAATCCATTTTTGCTATTACAGAAAGCGCAAAGCGCGCGATTTCCGTTGCGACAGAGTCAGTGCAAACGGTCATTGCGCAGAGCGACTAACCGGTAGATTTAAGCAGGGAAAAGGCTGTGTCAAAGCAAAGTGCTACAAGAGGCTGACGCTGCCCGACACAGCAGGAGAAGTGGTATCAGAGATTGTACTGACGAAAGATGTCATGCAGCTTCATTAAATCTGCGGTGGTTGCACCCTGGTCGATCTGCGTTTTAAAGCGCGTTTCTTTATCTTCACGCTGGGTCGCCAGGGAAAGTGCATTGGATAAATTATCTTGCTCAACCACCACCACACCATCCATATCGCCGATAATAAAATCGCCCGGTTTAATCAGGCAATCGCCAATAACGACCGGAACATTAACTTTGCCCGGCTGTGCTTTGCCAGTGCCTTTAATGGATAAACCACGGCAAAAAACGGGGAAACCCGTAGTAATAATGGCTTCGGCATCTCGTACTGCACCATGCACAATAATACCCGCTAAACCAGTTTTTACCGCCTGGGCGGTCAGTACATCACCCCATACCCCTGCTTCGGTAAAACCTTTGCAGTCGATAACCAGTACGTCTCCTGCCTTTGCCTGCAATAAGGCGTAGTGAATCATTAAATTATCACCTGGCCGCATATCAATGGTGAGCGCAGGGCCAAAGATTTTCATTTCGGCAGAAACAGGCTTTATTCCGGCATCCAGGGCGCCATAGGCTCCTTGTGCTTCATAAATAGTGGCTGAACCGAGCGCTAATATTTTATCAATATCACGTTGATCCATGCCGTCATTTTCATTAATCATGACATGATTCCTTTGAGTATATTTTTGTCTTACTTTTATTTATTAGGGTTACGCTGTAATAGATGGTAGTTATGTTTTTTTCTTGCCTGAGAAATAGACACACCGTTTAAGGCATCCTGAAGGATTTTATTTTCGACTTCCTGCATAACTAAGGCCCGGTCTATGACTTCTTTGATCTGTTTTTTTCCGACGGCCACGACACCATCAACATCGGCGACAATTAAGTCTCCCTGTTTAATCAGCACGCCACTGATCGAGATCGGCTCACATATTGCAGCGACCTGTACGCGATCTTTTCCGGTACGCATATAATTACCCAGCGCATATAAAGGATAATTTACCTCATTCGCTTCAGCGGTATCACGGCAAACGCCGCTAATCACCGTGCCAGCAATATTTTTTTGCTTAGCGATACGGCTTAATATCCCTCCCCAAACCGTACAATCCTGCCGACCAGCGTTATCAATAACCACAACGTCTCCAGGCCGGACGTCATCAATAAAATCGCCGACCGTGCCCATATTATCTTTATCAACTGTGACGTATCTCACAGTCCATGCTGTGCCGACTATCGCTTTTTTTCCAGCGATAGGCTTAATACCTAATAAAGATCCCGGCAATGAAAAATAATCCAGTGCATCTGATATTTCAGGGGTGCTTAACCCTTTTGATTTTTCAAGATATTCTTTAATTTCATTATCGTACATTGCTATTCTCCTGGGAAAGTATATAAAATGATAGATATAATAGAGTTAATAACAAGAAGTTAAAAATGAACATAGGTTAAGAAAAATTGAACTTAAAAAAGATTATTTATTTTTGCAAAGTGGTCGAAACAGGTAATGCCAGCCAGGCGGCAAAGCAATTATTTGTGGCTTCAACAGCAATAAGCATGCAAATTTCCGCACTGGAAAAAGAGTTAGGTGGGGAGTTGTTTGACAGAGGCTCGCGCCCAATGGAGTTGACTAAATTAGGTCGATTCTTTTATCCCCGTGCGCAGGAATTACTTTATCTTTTTAATAAACTGGATCAGGATACTAAAGAATTTGTTAAAGTTAAGTCCCGGACACTCAATATCGGTTTTACCCGTTCAGTGATGTTTAATTTGCTTCCGGCGGCGATTAAAAAATTCAAAGAAACCCATAGCAATGTGCAGATCACGCTTAAAGAAGTATTGTCAGAACAGCAATCAGAGCTGTTGCTGGGCGAAAAAATTGATATTGGCATTACCCGGGAATTATCGGGCGATCACTTTATTGCTGAAGAACTTGAGCATGACCTGCTGTTTGTCGATCCCCTGATGGCCGCTATCCCGACCGATCACTATCTGGCCGGTAAAAGCTTCCTGACCCTGAAAGAGTTCACCAGCCTACCGTTTATTACCTATCCTGATGATGAGCAGAGCGGTTTCGCCCGAAAAGTCATGCAGATGTTTGAGCTGAATCATTGCCAACCCATCATTGCTTATCGCGCCAGTGAAATTCATACCGCCCTTGCTTTGGTGAGCGCCGCGCTGGGCGTTACGCTGGTGGGCAAATCGACAATACCGAATAACCGCCAGGATATTATTTTTGTACCGGTTCAGGACATTAAAGCGCTGAGCTATGTGTACTCGGTACGCAGAACTGTCGCTACCGATGTAAAACTGGCCCACCTGCCGATGTAAATCTGACCCACCTAGGGTAAAAATGGCAGTTTTAAGGCACTGCCAATGATGACATTGGAGACCAGAGTGGAGATTAGTGTTTTACA
>NZ_JASUAZ010000042.1:0-31846 GCF_030283135.1 Mixta mediterraneensis
GGCTTGAGCCGTGTGCGTTGAAAGGTGCATGCACGGTTCTTAGAGGGCTGGAGGCGGGTAACCGTCTCTGGCTACTCTGCGAAAAGTGCCACTGGCTCACATTAAGTGATAATGGGCTCGCATTTATCCTGCCCGGCTCGCAATCCATTCCACCGGGCTCACAATAACTGCAAATAAACTTCGTCATATCGGCAAACCGACCGCAGCATCCCGTTTACTCCGTTCATGGTTAGGCTACTGAAAAGGCGCTTTAAAAAATTTCCTGACCGTGAACCAGCTATTGACTTACCATAATTCAGGCCATCAACTCGAAACGTTCACTACCCGCTGGGATGATCTATATTTAAAGCGTCAAACATCCTTCAGGTGAATTTTATGATGTCTTCTAACAAACTGATACAACGTGGTTTACCTTCCGATATTGCAAAAAGAGATCATCGGCGCTGGTTTAGTCCTCATCCTACACAGTCTACCGGACTTTGGTGTGAAGCCGGGGACAGTCTGGAGATAGTCTGTCATTACAACGGTGACATGCCTTCATCTGCACCGGAGCTGTGGATATATCCGGTGACGGAATCCGCTGATGAAGAGAGTAAATCCCGTCAGTCAGTTCAGCTGGATTTTGGAACTCAGCGTATTACGGCCGAAAATCGTGGGATTATCTATTTTGCTGCTCCCAACTTTCCTCTGGATTCGGAAATTTATGCTCAGATAGTCAGTGGTGCCCGCCAGATGCCGCGTTTTGTATTGGGCCTGGATACTCAGCAAACCTGGAACCAGGCACTTGAGGATTTTAGCAATGCCCCCTATGGCGAGTTGGTTGGACAACGAATGATTATTGCTATGCCGCTACGTGTGCTTAAGGAAAATATCGATAATCCTCAGAAAGTGTCCGAGCTGTGGGACAAAATTGTATCGCTTGCGGAGGAGTGCTACGGGCTGCATGCAAATTATTCTCGTCCTCATCAGGCCACGCCATTTCAGTATATTTTTGAGACTAAGCCTTCTTCGACCGGAGGCTATATGTCTGCGTCGAACGCCTGGCTCGGAACCAATCTCAATGGCGCGTACTGCGTTTGCAACAGCCGGTATCTGATAGAAGACGGCTGGGGCCCCTGGCATGAGCTGGGGCATCATTATCAGCTGGACGATGTGCGCTGGGATGGACTGGGGGAAGTGACGGTCAATATCGTATCACTCTACGTACAGAGTGCGCTGAATGGAAGAGCAACCGGGTTGGACAGTATTTGGCCAGAACTCTTTGAATACTTTAAGGAACATGACAAAGACTACAGCAGACTGGGGTTGTTTCATCAGGTTGCCATGTTCTGGCAGCTTACCCTGGCATTCGGCAGGGATTTTCATGCCCGACTCGGACAACGTTATCGCATCCTGAAAGCAACAGAACGCCCGCAGAACAGTAATGAAAAAATTCAGCGATTTATACTGGAATGCAGTCGGGTATCTGGTTTTAATTTATTAACGTTTTTTGAACAGTGGGGGCTGACGGTACTTCCGGAAACGGTGCAGGAAATAAACAACATGGAGCTGCTCGATTTAACGAAACCCATATGGAAAAATACTGACGAAAAGCCAGCTTACCAGTTCCCTCTACAGGATCAAAATATTACCGGACAGATTAATATCCCGGAAAATATTCATGAGAGTGGAATTTTTGATGTATCGGTTCTTGTCACAAATAAAAATAATAATACGTTAAGTTACCAGTGGGAAATACCTGAAGGATTCTCTTTTTTATCTTCTTCTGGGCATCAGAGTGTTACGATTTCCGTACCACCGGATGTTATACAAAACAGTTCTGCGTTGATCCGAGTTTTTGTCCGTGATTCTGACGGACGTGCGATGACTCTCGGTGGTAAATTACACCTTAAAGTTACAGGAGAGAGAGAAATACATTCAGGAGAGTACATAGATATTGCAATGATGAGAAAATATAACACAGACAAACTACATCCGTGGTCTGACTCTCGTCAGGGGAAAGTCGGTGATATCTATCTTGGTGCATGGAGCGATGGTAGTCGTGAATATTTTCGTTTAAAGCAAACACCGTACTGGTACTTTCCTACCGATCAGAAAGATAATTCCTGGTGGGAATTTCTTTTTAAATACACAGACCAGTATTGTTTGGATAATACACATCATGCCGATATTGCAATCAAAAAGAATCATTTGTATGAGTTTCTCTCCGCACCGATAAGTCAACAATTATTCCTTGAAAAAATAGGCGCATTGTCAATATCCGGCGGAGAGATCACGACTAATCTTACCGAGGAACTTTTCCATGCTGCGGGAAGATACATTGTGGAAGTGTACAACAGGAATGATATTCGCAGTAAAGCGAGAGTCATCCTGGAAATACTGGAAACCAGCATCGTAATACAAAATACCCGTGTCGTCGGTGCAGCCGGATACCCAATGAGCAATGAGATGTTCCTGCAACGAACAGGGGCGACCACCCTGGATGGAAGTTCTATTACCCTCAGCCCAGAACCTGCTGATTGTATTCATAAAGGGCATTACCTTATTGTATTAAAGGCCGGAAAAAACAATCAGTATACATGCAATGTTATATATGACGTCATTTCACCAATACCACCGCACCGAACCCACCGTCTATGGGGCCTGGATTCGGATGAGACGTGGTGTGGCACAAAGGATTAATATCTTCCTGGAGGGGAGTAAAAAACCTGACTGGGCCCGTTTAAAGAACGGGCAATCAGACATAGCTGTCGTGTAATTAGGGTATGCCCAAAACGCACAACCCGGTGAGACAGTTTTCCTGTCTCATTTGGGTTGTTTTTATCCCATTCCGGTGTTACGTTTTCATCATCTAGAATTAAACGAGACAGTTTTCATCATTATGGCACTTTACGGCTATGCCCGCGTTTCAACCAGTGATCAGGATCTAACCCTGCAGACACAAATTCTCCGCGCTGCTGGTTGTGAAATCATTCGTGCAGAAAAAGCCAGCGGAAGCAGCCGGACCGGAAGGAGCGAGTTGCAGCAGCTGCTGGAGTTCCTGCGCCCTGGTGATACGTTGATGGTGACCCGCGTGGATCGCCTGGCCCGCAGCATTAAGGACCTGCAGGACATTGTGTATGCCCTGAATCAACAGGGCGTAACGCTCAGGGCAACAGAACAGCCAGTGGACACGCGTTCAGCTGCAGGCAAAGCCTTCCTCGATATGCTGGGTGTTTTCGCTGAGTTTGAAACCAACCTTCGTCGGGAGCGCCAGATGGAAGGCATTGCCGCGGCGAAAGCCCGGGGTGTGTACCGGGGAAGAAAGCCTTCCATAGATCCTGCTGAGGTATATCGTCTGTATACCACGGAGAAGATGGGGGCCACGGCCATCGCCCGTCAGCTAGGGATTGGGAGGGCGTCAGTCTACCGGGCGCTGGAAAATTATGAGCAGCCGGCGTAGCGCGATTCCACCTGACTCCCTGTTGCAACTACGGCAACGGCTCGATCGCCTGCCACCAAAAAGCCCTGAACGTGCCAATCAGATTGCCGCTACCGCCCAGCTGTTTGGTATTTCAGTGACGTGGGTTTATCGCGCGCGTCACCTTGTTTTGAAACCGCGAACGGCCCACCTCAGTGATCATGGTCATCCCCGGGTACTGCCACCGTCCGAGCTGGAGCATTACTGCGAACTGATTGCTGCACTGAAATTACGATCCACAAATACTTCCGGCCGCCATCTGTCGACCGGACGGGATGATCGGAGCGGTGTCGCATACCAGGAATACCGGTGCGTGTACGGTGAGGATGCAGAATCAGCGCTGCGTTTTCTCTTTAACGCCATGGCGCCAAAAGCCAGGTTTGATTTTCCTTTCCAGGGCCGCCCGAAAATGCTGTACCTCGATAACGGACCGGTGGCCAAAAGCCATGTCTTCCAGAATGTGATGCAGTCCCTGAAGGTTGACTGGCTGACGCATACGCCGGCAGGCAAGGACGGTACCCGGACGACTGCACGGTCCAAAGGTAAAGTCGAACGCCCTTTCCGGACCGTCAAAGAAGCGCATGAAACCCTGTACCATTTCCATAAACCGGAAACGGAGCTGCAGGCCAACGAATGGCTCTGGAACTATCTGAGCCGTTATAACGCGCAGCGTCACCGCAGCGAGAAACACTCCCGACTGGAGGACTGGCTGGCAAATATCGCCCAGGAAGGTGTGAGGGATATGTGCAGCTGGGAACAATACTGTCGGTTCGCCCGGGAGCCGGAATCCCGCAAGGTGGGTGTTGATGCTCGGATAACGATAGACGGCACCGCATGGGAAGTTGAACCGGATATGGCGGGTGAAACCGTCATTCTGCTGTGGGGGCTGTTTGACGAAGAGATGTATGTGGAGTTTACCGGTGAAACATGGGGGCCTTATTATCCAGTGTCGGGGCCTGTGCCGCTACACCGTTACCGGACGTTCAGGCGCGGTAAAGCGGCTGAACGGGCCGATCGTATCCATGCCCTGGCCAGACAGCTGAACATCCCCATCAGCGCATTGTCCGGCAGCGATCTCCGCGTGGTCAGTGATGACACTCAGCAGCGCATTGATGCGTTGCCACATCAGCCCTTTGATGCCCGAAAATTTGAATATCACTTTCCCACCGTTATTGCGGCAAAACTGGCAATTGCCGACGATCTGGCCATACCGCTGGCCAGAATGTCGGATGAAGACCGGGCGTTTATCGACAGTATTCTGACTAAGACGCTTAACCGTAGTGAAGTACTCGCCCGCATCAGAGACTATTTTCGTAAAAAACAATCAGGAGAAGACCATGCGGGTTGAAGTGATGGAGCATTATGGACTGATGCAGTCTATTGAACAGGCCGGGTATTATGAAACTGCCCACCATAAGCAGCTGATGAAAGACATTAAGGGTGCAATACGCGAAGGACGACTGATCGCGGTCTGTGGCGTGGTGGGAAGCGGTAAAACCGTCACTTTGCGACGCCTGCAGCAACAACTGATAGATGAAAATAAAATCATTGTCGCCCGTTCACTGTCGGTGGACAAACACAGCGTCCGGCTCGCCACGCTGATTAACGCCCTGTTTTATGACCTGGCACAGGATAAGCAGGTGCAAATTCCCAAACAGGGTGAACGCCGCGAGCGTGAGCTGCAGGAGCTGGTCAAAAAAGGCAAACGCCCGGTGGCGCTGTTTGTTGATGAAGCCCATGACCTGAATGGTAATACACTAACGGGGCTCAAACGGCTGATGGAAGTGGTTGAAGACGGCGGTGGTAGGCTGTCCGTCGTTCTGGCCGGTCACCCAAAACTGCGTAATGACCTGCGTCGTCCGACGATGGAGGAAATTGGCTATCGTACCGATATTTTTACACTGGACGGGATCACCGGCAGTCAGCGTGAATATATCCAGTGGCTGCTGAAGACCAGCACCGGTAAGGGTAAGCCGGAAGATATTCTGACGACCGAAGCCGTTGACCTGCTGGCTATGAAGCTGCGAACACCGCTGCAGGTCCAGTTGCACCTGACGCTGGCGATGGAAGCAGGATACCAGACGGGCGAAAAACCGATTACCGCCGCGCTGGTTGAATCCGTGCTGTCACGTCAGCTGGATGACCTGGAGCCGACGCTCACACGGCATGGTTACCGGTTGAAGGACATGGTGGAGCAGTTCGATGCAAAACCTGCTGAAATCAGAGCATTATTTAACAATCAGTTAGACCCAGCCCGCACGGCCGAACTACGCGACAGAATGCTGGCGGTCGGTCTGCCAATATGACGATGTTGATTTGCACTTATTGTGAGCCCGGCGAAATAGATTGCGAGCCGGGCAGGATAAATGCGAGCCCATTATCACCTAATGTGAGCCGGTGGCATTTTTCATTTTCAGTTAATGTGAGCCAGAATCGACGCTGATTGCGAGTCGGAGGGATTTCGATTGCGAGCCGCTACACATAATATTTCCTTCGTATATCCGATACGTTCAGGAAGCACGTTTGCGCGTCGGTATTGTGCGCTGCTATTTCCAGATCGGCGGTAAGCCGGCATCGATGCACAGGACGCACCAGACGGAATACGCGATGTCACTTTCTCCAGTCACCCAACGGCGCACCGTTCTGCCGTTAACGCCAACATATCGTGCCAGCCCTTCCTGACTCAGGTTGAGCACATTTTCCAGCAGATAGCGGAGCTCTTCCCCCGTCGGCGGGGTCCATTTGTCAGCGGGACGGAAACAGCTTTCGCGGATCGCGCCCACGTTAAGCGGCACGGTATATTTATTGCCCATAGCAAGCCTCCAGAGCCGGCCGCACCACTGTGCGGCCGCGGTTGTCAAATCAGACCATGTTCAGCAAAAGAGTAAATATCGCTGCCGCCCACAATCAGGTGATCGAGGACTTTGACATCAACCATCCCCAGCACCTGCGCCAGACGCTCGGTGATCAGCTTGTCAGCCTGGCTGGGTTCAGTGGAAGCGGAAGGATGGTTATGCGCCAGTACCACAGCGGCGGCATTATGATGCAGGGCGCGTTGCAGGACGATACGCGGATGAACGGTGACGCTGCTGATGGTGCCCTTAAACAGTTCTTCAAACGCAATCACGCCGTTCTGGATGTTAAGAAAGAACGCGCAGAATGATTCGCGTGGTTCTGCAGCAAGACGAAACCGCAGCAAGGAACGCGCGGCGTCGGCACCGGTGATAAAATCCGTGGTGGTAATTTTACCGGCAATAATGGCATCCGCCTGGCGGATAATGTTGAGTTCTTCTGCTGAAAATTTCATATATTTCCCTCGGTAGGGGACCTGAGCACCTTACCCGGCCACAAATATATATTAGGACATTTTGTCCTAGATGTAAATACAGTTAAAATAAAATAAGCCCGATTTAACGGGCTATTATGGTTTTATTTCTGCCCCCCGGTAATAACTTCCAGCATCGAATCTGAAACCATAATTCTCAGATAAGGTTTCGCGCGGCTGAGAAGTTCAATCGATCTTGTATCGAAGGCAAGGGTTTCGCAAAAATCATCTCCGCCACAGGCTGCCTCCATACGGTCCCAGAGTTCGTCAAAATCCGTTGTATCCGGATTGAAGCCATTGGCATAACAGACATTACGCTTCCCTTTACTGTTTTTCTCACCTTTCGCCGCCATCACATACACGCCGTGATCTTTGACGAAAAGAAGCGGGCAATTAAAACGCTTAATTTCTGCTATAACGACGTTGAGCATAGGATCAGTAAATAAAAATTCTGATTGCATGGTCATAGTGTATTTACTCCCTGAAAGCTATTTGCTGACCGCAGCGGCGGTGAGAATGTCAGAAAGCGACCCCAGCAGATAAAAATCGGTGAGCTCGCCTGTTCCATTCAGAAGAAATAGACCTGCTGGTCGGCCATTATGAAAAATAATGGCTTCATGCGATTGATGTAATTCACACTGACACAGCGAGAAATAAATAAGTGACCATTCAGGGGAAATAACGGTTTTATTGCCATGTTCCCGGATATAGCGGGCAACATCAGCCTGTTGCTGAGAATTGAGAGCAGTCATAAGGTGACTCCTGCGCCGGTCGGGGCGCTACCGTCGAAAGGCCGGATTGCCTTTCGATGTAATTACTATACGTCTAATGAGCCATGCAAATCAAGTTAATTTTGTGGTTTTTTGGTTTAAGGAGACTCCTTCCCCTGTAAATTTTGCATCACAAACGCGCCGTTCGGGCGCTGCAGGCGAATAATATCGCTCTGGTGAGCGTCTTTTTCCCGGATGATCCGCCAGGTTTCGGTGACGGCGCCGGCTGGCTGATACAGTCTGACCTTCACCTCGGAACGCTCTGCAGACAGCACAATGCAGCCTTTCTCATCCCTTGCAGCTGCGTGCCGGGCTTCATCTTTTTCCCGCGGGCAGTCGTCAAATCCCGATATCCGGACCGGCTGGCCATCGATGTCAACCTGATAACCGGGCGAAATCACGGGCACGGGCTGTGACACATTCGGGAAATAGCCAGCCAGATCACACCCTGTCAGGGCTACGGGCACAAGGCCGGCATACAGCATTAACATTCGGCGTGTGGTGAACATAAAGGGTCCTCTCTGGTCGCCGCGGGCCTTATTTCACCTTCTCAACCAGCTGCAGTGAAGGATGTTCACCGGCCAGCAGTAACAGGAAATTGTATTCCCCGGTCTTGAGCTTCACGCCACGCTGTGCGGCCTTCTCTTTGGTCTGCCATGACGCCGGTTTATAGCCAAACAGCGCTGCAATTTCAGCGTGCTTCAGCCCCAGCGCCAGACGCAGGCGGCGAACGTCTTCGGCCGTGGCGAGATCTTTGACCATATCATCCGGACTGAATGCCCTGTTCAGGCGGTAATCAGGATGCACGCCGGCGATCAGCATCAGCATGTTATATTCACCTGGGCGAAGACTGGTTTTGTTGTACTGGCTGAGATCGTCGCTGATGGCTTCCTTACGCTGCCAGGCGCGCAGTTCGTACCCCATGACAGCCCCTAATGCGGTTTCAGTCATGCCCATTTTTTCCCGGAGCGTCTTCACTGTTTCCGGCTGCGGAACGACGCTAACCATCTTAATCATTACCCTTCTCCCAGAAGTCCGAATTCAGAAAAATTTTCACCTGGCGTGTGCGGGGATAGTCCTGGTGCTTCAGCCCCTCCCGCGTGTCAGACAGGTACTGCGTTTCCTGCTGCACCTTGTTGATTTTGCCATTCCATTTGCGGGCGAGCGCCCGGTAACTCCCGTTCTCCAGCTGATAGACTTCAAACGTGTACTTGTTCGGACCGCTCCAGCCTTCGTTGTAATAGACCTGTTTCATATGTTCTGCCTGATCGATGCGCCCCGTAAACATGACATCCCGGCTGCAGTGCCTGAACCAGTAACCGCGGGGCATAGCCGGTGGCCGGTTGCTGATTTCCCGTCTGGATAGCGTGCAGACAGGCCGTGAACTCAGGTGACTTCCTGATCTCAGGTCAATCTGGCATGACGTGTTGTACAGGGACCAGCGCCGCTGCCGCAGGCAATGGCCATTGGTGATCACCGGTACGACACGGGAAACGAACAGGGGGAATGATTGCATGGTTTACTCCTTCGCCAGTCGGGGCGCTACCGAAAAATGAGTTTTGATAATACGACGAATGAGCCATATAAATCAAGTTTAAAATCAGGCGGCAGAGTTTCTGCCGCTGCTGTAGGTCAGTACCGTGGGGCCACGTCCTTTCCTTCGGCCCACAAACGGGAGAACTCGTTCACGTAGGCTTCAGTTACTGCAGGCGCGCCGCTGATCAGCACCACATTTTCCGCATTACGGCTGTCTGCGCTGGCGCTGAAGTTAAACGAGCCGGTCAATACGGCGCGACGGTCAAAGACCATGAATTTATCGTGCATGGCCTCGTAGTTATCGTTGATCCGCACCGCCACCCGGTTATTGGCCAGGAAGTTCACTTCAGTGTACCGGTTGTCGTTCGCTTTGCGATCGGCAACCACCACAACCGATACTCCCCGTTTTTTTGCGGCACGCAACGCGCCGGCAACAGGACGGCTGGTCAGGCTGTACGCTGCAACCAGAATCTCATGCTGCGCGTGATCGATTGAATCCAGAACCAGATTTAATGCGGTCCCGCCGGGTGAAAACCCGGTTTTCACTTCAGTCGCAGCTTGCACCTGAACATTGCCGGCAATATTGCCGGCCGCTGTTACCGGGTTTGCTGTCACGGCGCCGGCGATGAGGGTCAGTGTTAACAGCACATATTTTTTCACGCTGCCCCCTTAATCATCATCCGGGAACAGATGCTGGACGTTCTTACGGGTTTCTTCCAGATTCTTATCCTCCGGTGCTGCCGGTTCGGGAGGCACGGCGGGACTGTTTTCCGGCGCAGCGCCGCCTGCCGGCGACACCGTATTGCTACCACCGCCGGTGGCCTGCAGAAACGCCTCAACCAGACGCGCCATTTCTCCTGTATCCTGCTGCGGCAGCGTACTGCTGATGATCCGCTGAATATCCTGCATCGAGGTGCTCTCCGTCAGGAATTCAGCGATCAGGAACGGCAGGCGTTCGTCCTGCTTCATCAACGCGGCACCACAGAGCATCATGGCGCGCATCGCGCGGCCACGCTCTTTCTGAGGCAGTTTCTCAAGAAAGCCGTCGGCTACCCGGTCCGCCGCATTGCGCTCCGGGTAGATATAAAACGAGCACTTACGGTTATCAGTCATACTCAGCCCTTCATTGCCACCATACCCAGAACCAGATCGAACTGCGGGTTATCACTGACGAAGAAACGATCGTCACTCACCCCCGTGGCCTGCTTCACTGCGCCGGCGACCAGGCTGGCGCCGCCACCGACAACCATGACGTGCGTGAAGCCGGCAAAGCGGCCAACTGAATCGGTGACACGGTGCGTCAGGGCTTTTTCCCGTTCATGCAGTACCTTCATCACCTGGGCCCGCTGGTCAGCATTCTGGAGGTAACGGGAAAGAAACGTTTCGTCATTTCGCGCCTGGATCAGACGGTCGGCAAAATACGAACTGGTACGGGTGCTCACGCTGGTATCCAGTGCATGTTTTACGGCTTCGGTGATGATGGATACGCCGGTTTTAGGATCGCAATGCGTCTTGGTGAAACCGGACATTTTGCTGCGAACGTGCGCGATATCCAGCGTAGTTCCACCGATATCCACAATCAGCAGGGAGTCCAGATCGTCCAGATCCTTCAGCACACTGAAGCCTGCAGGGACCGACTCTGGCAGTACGCTGACTTTACGCACGGTAAAGCTCTCACGCCCCTGAACGGCCACCGCGCGCTTCACGTTCGCTTTTTTCCGCTCGATGTTGGCCATATCAGGCTGATCGTTTTCATCCAGGTACTCGCCCAGCGGCAGCGTCACCACAACATCAACCGGCTGCGGTTCAATGCCGGACTGCATCAGGGCATGGTGGATAGCGACGACATTCACATCACTGTACTGATAGCGTGTTTCCGTGGTGCGCACGGCATCCGGGCTCAGCTGGTCAAAGCTGTACTTTTCCCCGTCAATTTCATAGTTGGCGGAAGCCGGCACTGATGAATCTGTCAGCAACGTCATGGACCATTCGGGCTTGAAGCTGTTCGGACTGATCAACGTTTTGACCGCACCATCTTCCATCCATGCCAGTTTGATGTTGGTGGAACCGTCGTCAACAAAAATACGCATTTTGAACCTCACATTATTTAGAAAAAAACCGTAGAAATCAGGAAAAATACAGCTTTCAAATGGATTATTACGCATCCCTGCTGACGTGTAAAGACAAAATGATGTACCAATATAGAAAAATACAGAAAAATACCGAATAAAAATCAACAAGAGACGGTCAAGCCATCCTCAAAACGGCCTGATATAGAAAGATGAGAGATTATTTTAGATTTATAAGGAAATAACAGGGATGAATACGGATTATTCCGGAAGCGTTAGATGACTGTCTGGCAGGCTGAACCGGACGCCATACTGACGGCCGACATCGAGCGCAAACACGCGCGTGTAGGTTTCTGTGGTTTCCAGCCGGGAATGCCCGGCATAAGCCTGTACAACTTTCAGCGGAATCCCATGCTGGATCAGGTGCATACAGAAGCTGTGACGGAACGTGTGGCAGGTAACAGGGATACTAAAAGTGACAGAGTCACGTTTTGCGAGGTCCAGTGCCTTCCTGATCCAGTTACGCGGCGTGTTATCACTCTGCACCGGCCAGAGCAGCTGCTGTTTACCTATACGCAGGGTGGTCAGAAATTCACGCACCTTCCTGACATATTGAGGATCGGTCAGAGGAACAAGACGGAACACCTCTTCATCCTTGCCCGGCCTGCCGCGACCACGCTGACGCTGTTTAAGCGTCTTCAGCCGGACAAACGGCCGGGAACCGTCAAGCTGAAAGCTGGCGCCGGTCAGCGCCAGCGCCTCATTAATACGCGCGCCCGTGTTCCAGAGGGTATCGAAAAGGACCTGCTGGCGCAGGTCTGGCACATACCGCAGAAACACCGACACCTCCGGGGCCAGCAGGTATTTGGGTAAATCAGCCTGGCTGGCCATCTCCCGCAGCGCCAGCGCATCGGCATAATCGAAGTAGGCATATGTCACGCGCCCGGTCTCGATGGCGTCGCTACGTGAATTCTGAGAAATTTGCAGGGGGAAAGTGTTCAATTTTTTAAAATCCGCTAATCAGCCGTCAGGCGACTGAATTTTATGAAATTTATCGCTGAAATCGACCGCATCCTGCATATCAAACGTCATACTCCGCGTTGAGGTGGTCGAGCTCCAGCTTTTTCCGCCTTAGATTCTGTAAGGGGGTAGGGTCAGTCCGCGTAACGGCTTGTCATGCCGGGCTGCAAAAACCAGCTGCCCGGCAGATATCTTCAGCATTATGGCAAACATATCCGCACTGATGCGGCGGCCTTTCAATCCACTCATAGCAACCTGTAACTGAAGCCGGCACCGCGGCTGTTATTGTAAATCTGCTGGCCAGACTGGCCTTCATCTTCACTGTACACCATCATACGGCGGCCGTTAGTCAGCGAATCCATTTTCCGCCGCGCGTTTTTATCGTCATAACGCACGGGCAGGCACGCGCCTTTACTGGCGCTCTCACTTTCAACACGGAACACCCTTACCCTGACGGCGTTTTTCCGCACCTGGTCAGGATCTTCACCACTGACAACGCCCGTCAGTTTCTGAAGCGTATCTGCCGGACTGCTGTACTCAGCCTGGCTGAGATAGCGGCCGTTCGGGGTTAACCAGAAGTCCTGGCTGTCACTGACACGGTAGGTTTCGCCGTGGCTGGCGATGCCAGAGACGTTACAGAAGCGGTCATAATCGGTGGATTGTCCGGGTAGCATGGCGCACCCTGTCAGCAGCAATGCCGGCAGGGCGGCAACGTATCCTTTCAGTTTCATGTCATCTCCTGTTCAGGATGAACCATTTCGGCCGGTGGCCGGTATCCCGGATAAGGGATAAACGGCGCATCGGTGGCAATAAGGTCAAGCAGCTTCTGGCCACTGACCAGGATCATGCGGCTGTCGCCACGAATGAATTCTTTGGTGCCTTCGCGCGTTTTTCCGGTATGGCAGAAAAATCCGCGGCCTCCGGTGGCGTTCAGCAGGTCGCTGAAGTCACGAACGTGGCCAACGGCAATGTAGCTGGTATAGCGCTTGGCCTGGATAAGCCAGGTCTGGCCGTCAATCTTCACGCGGCCATCAATCCCGCCGTCACCGGTATACCGGCGGTTACGGATCACTTCAAAGCCCCTGCGTTCAAAACCTTCAAGCAGCAGCTCTTCGAACACAAACGGATCTATCTTGCGCAGATAGGCAATTTTCTGCCCGAAATGCGGGAACGTATTAATTTTATCGATCACACGCACCGCGCTGGCCTGTTTCCGTTCATGGCGTCGCCGGCGTCGCCGTGTGCCCTGCCAGAGGCCATACAGCAGGATACCCGCAAGGATAAATGAGCCGACTACATGGATAAACTCATTCATTATCGATCCTCAGCACTTCATACTTCAGCTGCCGCAGCAGCCTGTCTTTGCTCATGGTTTTCATGTTGGGCCATTCCGCTTTCAGCGTCAGCGCGACGGTGGCAAGTTGTATGGTCCGGGGTACTGTCTCACCGTCCTCATATTTTACCAGGCTGGTACGGCTGATACCGAGCTCAGCCGCGGCGCGCTCCTGGGTCCAGTTCAGCCCCCGTCGCCACAGGATCAAGTCAAAGCCGGTCAATCCGCCGCGCTCCCATGCTCAGTGCCGGGCTTCGTGCCGGCGGGTACGGCCTCTTCCCCCTGTGCCTTTTTTTCTGCCGGGGCCGGGTAAACCGATGCCAGCTGTGCCCGGAAGTCACGCCACGCTGAAAGCCAGAGCGCATCAGATACCTGGTCTGACGACAGATTAAGGACCGCATGACGGCCACGCCAGTGGTCAAATGTCTGTACCGGCAGACCGGCACGCCGGCGCAACTGCTGCTCATCGAAATAGGCACACTGAACCAGGAGGCGTCTGACGTTCTGCGGGACGACTTCATCCCTGGCTTCTTCCGGCACGGTGAGCATCCCAGCGCTGCATATCCCCTGAATGCCCGCCTCCGTGTAAATCTGCTGCAGGTCCATATCATCACCCTGCGCAGCGCCGGCGGCGTGCGCCGCAACCAGCATGACGCCGGCAATAAGTTGTTTCTTCATTATCTCAGCTCCATTCCGAATCCTGGGGGATTAGCCTGTCATATTCAGCCTGTATTTATATCCTGAAAATGTTCATATTTGAACATTTTTTATGTATATTAAATCAACAAATTTTCCGTAAACACAACAGGAGACACGATGGATATCAACTACTACGATGAACATCAGGAAGAATTTGAGGCGGTTAAACTGGCGCTGAAGGGCGAAATGGAGAGGATCTGGGGCTCCATGCTGAAAGAAAGCGGGGATAGCCTGGATGATGAAGCCACGTACCTGAGCCTGTTTGAAGAACTGCAGTTCACCTTCTCTCCGTCCAGCTTCAGTAAGCTCACCCCGTCACAGGAGCTGGATGAAGATAAAATTGCCGCCTTCGTGGCCAGAACCCGTGGCTATAAATACGGCATCACGATCAATTGCCAGCCGGCCCGCCCGCAAAAGTGGCTGAAAGGCCGAATCCAGCCACTTGAGGATGCGGCTGGCACAAACCTGTGCTGGATCGATATAACCACAATCGAGCATATCGGTGCCGGTCAGCAGTTTGACGATCAGTATTACCTCACCGTGACCACGCAAACCGGGCAGAGCTACCGCGTGAATGATCTTCGTCTGCCTGGGCGTCTTCTGGGTGCCGCTCATGAAGCCCTGTTCAGGGCGCTTGATTCAAGCACCGGCGGTAATTTCTGATACGGAGTTGCACCACGTTTATCGGGTACTTATACTGACAGTGATTAACAGATTAATTTTCCGTTTACTCCGACAGAAAGTTAAGTAGTAAAAAGGTCTATAATTAAAAGGCGCCCTTCCTCACCAGTTGGACGCCTTTTGTGTATGCATCATCAGTTATCTGTAAACCCTGAAAGAAGAGTGATGGACACGTCGTCTTCTTCACGCGCAACCATCACCGGAACATCCTCCCAACGCGCCACATTTTTTCCCCATTTGTGCAGGTCAGCACATGACAGATTGTGCCTCTGACATAACCTCTGAATGGTGTTATTCGAATACCAGTCTATGCGGGACAAGTGTTCGCGGATCACCCATTCATCCCACGGCCGGCCGTCAAATGCAGGTTCGCGCCGCCGCCAGTCCCGATGATTGATGACCAGATAATCGCCGACATAAAGACGATCGGTCAGCTGATATATATCAACGTAGCCAACCTCACTGTCAGGGATCACTTCAAGAAAAAGATAACCCGCTACAGGGTGTGCAGCACCAAGAAGCACCATAGGCTGAGCCATTGTGATTTTCCTTATTCATTTCATCAAATGTCGGTCCGAGAACTGTCTGCGGCAAGTTTCTGAATTGCACTGATCTCATCTCCGTTCAGCTCAGCACGACTGTCCAGCTGCTGCACGTTTTTGCTCCGGACCTCCCAGAAGTAGGTACGCCGGCTGTCCTTGAGAAAGTGATAGACCCTGACCAGCTCGTCCGCGGCACGCTGATCGCCCGCCTGCCAGGCTTTGACGTACAGGGCCGCCGCTCTCCGGGAATCCTGCAGAACGTACTGGCCCGCCTGCAGTACATCGCCGGCACGCATCAGCAACGCCTGATTTTTGCTGTCCACCGGCGCCGACTCTGCCAGTGCAACAAGCCACTCAGCCGCCTTCCCGGCCTTCTGTGGAGCAATATCGCGCGGATACACATCCGGCGTCTTGCTACCTGGGTCAAACAGGAACACCAGTGCCGGCACGGAACCCTTTTCAACTGCTTTCAGGACCATATCCCGCGTGGCCTCATACCGCGCCTGACATGCCTTAACCGTGGAATCAAAATTACCAAACAGAAATGCCCCCAGCGAGTCGCAGTCCCGGCCGTAGTCGCCGGACTGCTGTTCGAACGAGTCCAGCGCCAGAAACGGATCGTCGGCCTTCAGCGCCGCCGTGCGGGCAGCTTCAAACTGCAGCGCTTCCTGTTTGTTATCACAGCCCGCCAGGAGCCCGGCGCACAGTGGCAGTACAAAAAGAATGCCTCGCATGTTCATGACTCTTCTCCCTGTTCGTTTTCACCCGCCCGGTATGCCCGCTGCCCCTTATAACCCAGCAGGGATTCGCACATCAGGTCAGTGATGCGCGCGATGGCGTGATCAGCACTGTCTGCTTCCAGGGAAATCACGACCATTTCGCCCCGGTTCGGGGCGTTCCATATACCGGGCAGCATCGTCTGGAACCGGGCCAGGCCGTCACCTTCTGACAGTACGACAGCATCAGGCAGCCGTTCACGGATCAAATCTTCACTGGCCTGGCGCAGGATATTATCGCGGCTCCAGATGCACAGCGTTGCTGGTCCGCTGCGCATGAGGATGCTAACGGCGTCAGCCATACTCAGTGTATCCAGCTTCAGCATCTCCCCACCTGGCCGACGCAGTAAAAACCCTATCGGCCGCCGGTACTTTCCCAGCTGCAGCAGATCGTCATCCGTAAGCAGCTCCATACCACGCTGCAGGACCAGGTGCAGCACGTCCGCTTCTTTGACCGGACGGATCAGGTTTTGCCTGGCATTTGCCCGGACGGTCAGAACTTCAATACGATGCCAGAGCTCGTCATTAATATGCTTGGTGGCCATCGTGCCTACACCTCCGATTCAAAAACGTGCATAACCAGGTTTACGCTGGCCTGCACCATCTGCACGGTCCCGATGAACCTGGCGCCAGTGAAGGACTCAGCCAGCGGCATTCCCGTGCCGGCCACCAGGAAGCGACGCTGCTCAGTCGGCGCGTCAGTGTCAACCCGTGCCCAGAGACAGATATCATCGCCCTGCGTGCCCACACTGAGGATCGTCGCCCCGGCGGGCATATCAAGGGTGATTTGTGGCTCAAGTACATATTTCCAGATAGTGTTCATTGTGATCCCGTTATTTACCTGTCAGAGGGCTTGCCGAAGCGCAGCGTATGGCCTGTCGGGGCATGGCCAGCATCGATAGTGAACGGTACGCCCGGACCGCGAAACACGTCCGGATCGACGGCGGCAGGTTCGCCGGCAACGACCGGCCGGACCATGCCCATATCGTAACTGTCCGGCAGGTTATCCGGCAGGCAGGCCTGCGTGTAGTCATCCGCGACTTTCTGCGCCTCTTCCTGCGTGGGGAAACGACCCAGCACGCCGGTGATCTCTTTTTTCAGTCCGAAGCCGTAGCCGCGAACCTTATACGCTTCATATTCCATCCCGTTCACTCCGCTTGCAGTTATGGTTACTGAATAACCACACTCTAATAAATTAGGTTTCACCGGTAAATTATAAATATTTAGATTCAGCACTAAAAGCTAATCCAGTGAAGCAACACACCGGTAATCATCACGCTGCGTGACGACCGCACGATTTATCCCCGCCGGATGATTCGCCCCCTTATCTTTTCACCCTGTGACTTTTACACCCGGAACCACCTGAAAATACCTTTTCACCGGCCCCACCATTGCGGAAAAAACGTAAATTCCGTAAAAGGCGAAATCAACAGGGAAGGGAAGGCAGGGGAACGGCCGCGCGGCTGCCGGCGCGGACACTATATATTGTGCCGTTATCAGCTGACAGAGCCACTACATATAGCGTTATCCACAGAAACGGTGGATAAGTGGCGGCGCTGCGGAGAATACCGCTAAACCGCAACGGCGACAGGAATGAGCAAAAACCGTGCAATGTGTATTATTGTATTGTACAATACATGTATTACATACAATACATACACGGAGACGCACATGATCACCGACACCCGGACACCCGAAGAACTGGCCGCGGCCATTCAGACCGCGCTGGAAATAGCCGCCAGGTTCGGCGGCAGGGACACCGCGCACCATAAAGCGTGGGTTATCGATCAGATGTGCCGCGCGCTGGCCGGCGACGGCTACGGGGCATATGTAGCCGGCGTGTGCACCGGCGAGAACGGCCCGGACACCTATACCTGGGACGAGGGCATTACACCATGAACATCAGCAACGATATCCGGGCACGCATTGAGGCCGCCGCGGAGGCGCTGGTCAGTGAAGGCGTGAACAGCCCGACCAACGAGCAGGTCCGCCAGAAGCTGGGCGGCGGCTCCCTGTCTCATATTTCGCCGGTCATGCGGGAGTGGCGGCGCCGGCTGCGCGAGCAGACTGACACACCGGCGCTGCCCGTACCGGACACGCTGCAGCAGCTGGCCGCCGATCTCGCCGCCCGTCTGTGGCAGCAGGCCCGCGAACTGGCTGAGGCTGACGCCGCGGCGGTACGCGAACAGGCGGATGCAGACATCGCCCAGGCGGATGAACAGCGTGATGAGGCACTGGACGAAGTACGCCGCCTGGAAGCCGAACTGACGTACCTGCGCGGCGTGGCGGACGAACGTGACCGGCTGCGCGGACAACTGGAAGAGACGCGCGCGGCACTTGCCGAATCCCGGACGAATAATGCCGTTCTGCAGGCCACAGCCGATGCCGGCACGCGGCAGCTTGACGACACGCGGGCAGAGCTGAAACTGGCCAGAGAAGATAATAAGGCGCTGCAGGCAGAGCTCCTGCAGCTGGCGCGCGCGGCCGGCAGACAACCCGATCCTGCGCAAAATAAAACCGGTAAGGAGTAAGAATGGGAACCTACATACGAACCTGCGCGGAAATCAAAACCGCGGACGGCTGGCAACCGGTCGGCTACGGCGCGTTTCCCCCGGTGTTGTGGCACGACATGGACGGGTATGAAGCCCCCGCGTACAGCGAACCCTTTAAGGACCAGAACTACGGCATGTTTGGCCTGTTTGCCGGCGAAAGAAATTACAGCCAGTGTCAGGTGCTGGCCCAGCCGCGCGGTTTCCCGGACGACATCTCGGAAGAGGCCCTGCGGCATCTTGTGCCTGAAGTATGGCAACTGGAAAGCAATTGGGGCTGGGGTGAGCCACCACCGGCCACGGTCGCTGAGCGGATCGCCCGTTCGGATACACCACACACCGTCACCTATCGTGAATTTCTGGGGCAACGGTATTTTCTGCACCTGGATGCGCTGAAAGCGCTGAGCGAACAGGCTGAGGTGCGCGTGCTGTTCTGCTTTAACTGAAGCGGGTCAGCGTTAAGAGCGGAGGGAAGCTATGCCTTATTATAAGGGGCGCTGGCACCGTTACAGCGAGGCAGAGCGCCGCGCTTATGGCGCAGCAATGCGGGAAAAAGAAAGCAAAGCGGCCAGCTCCGCCTGGCACAGGGAATGGATCAGCAAAACGGGGCTGCGGGAACGACTCTGGACCGACAGAGCCATCACTGATTTTCTGAAACCACCCCAGAAAGCAGGCCCTGTCTACGCCTGGAAGCGTAAATACATACTCAGAGTGGAACAGACGCCGGCCTTCCGCGCCTGGCTGATACAGCGTCAGGACTGGCTTATACGCCGGGGAAAACTGCCGGCATCACTGCAGACGGGTGAGGATATGACAGGATTAATTGGCAGCGGTCTGACATTACGGACCGTTTATGAAAATGAACAGGGTGAGAAACGGCTGATCGTATCGGTTACGGATAATGTGGTCCTCTGGAAAACGGCCGACCCCGATTTGCCTGCAGGCGGTAAATCGCAGGGAAGCGCCACCCTGGCGAGCTTCAGGCGCTGGATCGCCAATGAACACCCGGCTTCCGGTGTGGAACTGGAAGCCTTCGACAAGGTTCTTCACCGTCGCAAATATGCACAAAAGACTACCCGTGAGATCCGGGCCATGAAAAACCGTATTCGCCAGGAAAGGTGACGATCGCCCCACGACGCTGCCTGTTTCTTACACCCTGTTGCTTTACATTCTGCTTTACAATACTGTAAAGCAGAATTGCTTTACATACTTCAACAACAGGAGGTCACAGGTGACTGAGAGAAATTATATCGTATGCGGTCAAACTGGCGCTGGCAGGACCACTCCACAGAAGAGAACAATGTTGAATGTACGCATTGATGAAGATCTGAAAAAGAAAGCAGAAGCAGTGCTGACGGAACAGGGAATGACGGCTACAGACGCCGTGACAGCCCTTTACCGCTTCATAGCCGAACACGGCCGTATGCCCGTGCAAAGCAGAGTTGTCACGATGGATGATTCGGTTGAAATGCTGGTATTCGCTAAATCAGACACGTCACAACTGGAACGGGTTTATGGCGAAAAAAATGCCAGCACGCTGCTGGCCAATACCAACGTGAAGATGATATTTGCCGAAAGCGGAACTCCGCCTGACACCGAACCACCAGGGAAACAGGCTTCCGGTACGGACAAACGGTGAGATCAGCGCCGTTCGTCAGCCGGCACCGTCACACCGTGCTTTTTAAGCAGATCCGCGATCGCCTCATCGAGCAGGCGACTTTTGGGTATACGTGTCGCATGTGACAGTTCGTCGAAAAGTGGAACAAGTTTATTTTCCAGCGACGAGGTAAATCGTTTCCGGTTTTTAAGAAAGGGCTCTGCCATCAGTATCCATCCGTTAGTTACAAGACGGATAGTGTAAAGAGCTGCACCATAGATGAAAGTGGTTGCACATAGTCACTATGTGGTGCTATATAGTGCAAAACGCCCTACCAACACCAGGGAAAACAGGCCGCCGATAAGAGCGGCTTTTCTTTTTCCGGATTCCTGATTTCCCGTTATGAACACAACACTATTGATGTCTCACATCAATTAGGTTACTTTGCCATTAATTACTTAATGATGTGACACATGAATAACATGCAAAGCAAAGCCCCCTCGATGCGGCTATCCGGTGTGCAAAAAGACGTATTGTTTGTTCTGTATGGTCTGGCAGAACGTCAGCTGGCGGGTCCTTTCCCGGCGATGCAGCTTTTCAGCATCCTCAATAAGGGACGCCTCCAGCCCGTTGCCGATACCAATTTCCGTCGCTCCTGCCATACGCTGAACCGGCACGGCCTGCTCAGCAAGTACCGGGATAATCAGTCACTGACGCTCGCGTTCGGACTGACAGAGGCAGGCCTGGAGACCGCCAGAGAGGTTTATCACAAGCGCCTGACGGAGATGGAATAACCATGAAGAATGATGAGCTGGCCACCCGACGCGCTAAGGCGATAGCCGAAGATCGGTGTTTCACGAAAGGGCGCCTGCGTGATGAATTCAGAATGAAGCCGGGCCCCGGTGCTGAGCCGGTGAAGTGGTACAAAAGCGCCTATGGCGGCAAGTACGCCGTATACCGTATTGCAGACTGTGTTCCGATGCGGGAGAAACGCCCGCCGACCGAGAAGCAGCAGCAGGCAGGCCTGCGTCTTTCCGTCCTGTCCAGGCTTAACAGCACCAGTGGCCGGATGGCACGGCGGGCACACGACTGGCTGAGTCTGGCGCCGCTCTTTCTGGATACCGAAACGACAGGGCTGGGTAATACCGCGGAAGCGCTGGAAATTGGCCTGACCGATGCGGCCGGCCGGGTGATATTTGAAACCCGCCTGAAGCCTACGGTCGCCATCGAGGCGCAGGCCGCCGCCGTGCATGGTATCGATGAACCGGCACTCAGCGGCGCACCATCATGGTCAGATGTGGCACTGCAGCTGCGCCACGCCATCGGGGCCCGGCCAGTGATTATCTTTAACGCCCCCTTTGATACCCGCATTCTGAAACAGACGGCCGCCGCACATGGCGATCCGGCCGACTGGCTGGGAGAACTGACTGTGTATTGTGCGATGGAGCTGGCAGCAGGGTATTTTGGGGCCACCAATCGCTATGGCACCATTTCGCTGGCCAGCGCGGCCAGTCAGGCAGCATTGGCCTGGGAAGGGGAGGCACATTCGGCGATCGCAGATGCACGGATGACGGCCGGGGTGGTGAACGCCATTGCTGCATACCATCTGGCATTGCTGCAGGAGCAGGAACGGCTGCAGGCCTGACAGACTGGCCTGGACATCGCTGTTATCGCATAAACGCCGCGGGAATATCCTTCCACTGCGTGGTGTAGGCCGGGGACAGCATTTCACGGCGCATGGCATATTCCGGATCAATACCTTCTCCGGCGAAGAAGACCCTTGACCTTCCTTCCCTGTTTATTTTGTCGATGGTGGCCATCAGTTTTTCGCTGCCCGGCCGCACTGCTGCCGGCTCAAACAGATCCAGCTGGGTTTCATGTCCCTGCAGATCGCTGAGCATCACGCCGGCTTTTGCATACCGCACGCCCTCACGCCAGATACGCGACAGCCCCAGCTGCGCCGCGGCGATGATGTCGCGTGTATCCTGGCTTGGCACAGGAAGCACTTCCGTTGCCTGGTTACTGTAGGGCACACCGCCGGCGTCATAAGCACTGCTGCGGATAAATACCGTGACCACCTTCGCCAGGCGGTTTTCCTGGCGCAACTTTTCCCCTGCCCGTGTGGCATATTTAGTCACTGCCTGCTGCATCTGAGCCAGTTGCGTGACCCGCGCTCCAAACGAACGGGATACCACAAGCTGCTGTTTCGCGCCGGTACCTTCTTCCAGGGCAAAGCAGGCCTCGCCACGCAGCTCACGAATGGTCCGTTCCAGCGTCACACCGTACAGCCGGCGTGCAAGACGGGTATCCATCTCTGCGAGCGCCAGCGCCGTTTTGATCCCCATTGCCGCCAGCCCTTTTTCGGTACGATGGCCAACGCCCCACACATCGCCGGCCGACACCAGGCTCATCAGCTTTTTCAGTCTCGCTGGATCACTGAGCGCCACAACTCCCCCGGTGGCAGGCCACGTCTTTGCGGCGTGGTTGCACAGCTTGGCCAGCGTCTTCGTTGGCGCGACGCCGACTCCACAGGTGAGCGTGGTCTGGCGCAGCACTTCCGCCCGCAAAAGCTGGCCAAACGCCTGCGGCGTCATCACTCCCTCCATGTGAGACGCATCCGCAAAGAGCTCATCAATTGAGTAAACAAACGTCCGCGGCGCCAGACTTTCCACCACGGTTGCAAATCTGGCGGAGAATGAGGCGTAAAGGGTGTAGTTGGAACTGAAGACGGCGACGTTATGCTGTTCCAGCAGGCGACGGCAGCGGAAATAGGGCTCCCCGCGGCGCACGCCCAGCGCTTTCGCCGCGCGATTGACCGCCACAAGCGCCCCGTCGTTGTTGCTGAGGACGACCACAGGGCGACCTCGCAAATCAGGGCGGAACGCCTCTTCGCAGCTGCAGTACATCGAATTGACGTCGATTAAGGCGTACACGGGCGGTGTCTCATGACAGTGAACGTAACCACACCCCATATCTGCAGCGCCTCCGGATCAAACCTGATTGGCGGAAAAGCCGGATTCAGCGGCATCAGACAGGGGTAAGGGCGGAGCTGCAGCTGCTTGACCGTAAATTCATTATCGATGCTGGCAATCACTATGCTGCCGTGACGGGGCTCTTCTGCCCGATCGACGACCAGCACATCGCCATCATGAATGCGCGCATCACGCATAGAATCGCCGGACACACGCAAGAAGAACGTCGCGGCCGGACGCCGGACGCAGTAATCATGCAGGTTAAGTTCATTGGCCTCATAGCCTGCGGCCGGGCTGGGAAAGCCGGCCGCAACGGGCTCGGCAAAAAAAGGGAGTGCGTCGCCGTCCACTGAAGGCCGGGGATAAACGAGATCCAGCGCCATAATCTAGCCTCCAATAACTGTTTATACATACAGTATATTGCAGACTTCAGGAAACAGGCAATGCCGGCATACTTCGTGCCGGCACGCTGAGGGGGTCAGGTCAGAATGGTTGCCAGACGGCCAAGAACGTCGTCCATGATAGTCTCTGGCACCCGTTCGAGTCGTTTGCCGCCGCGGGCTTTCATATCGATCGTCCGGGGTTGATCGCAACGCACAACGCCAGTGGTACGTATGCCGGCACCGTCCAGCGACACCGCAAAGCCGGCAGTGCGGGCAAAATTGCCTCCGCTGGTCACGGGCACAACAACAGGCAGGCGGGTCACGCGGTTAAAGGCCGCCGGCGTGACAATCAGCACCGGCCGCGTTCCCTGCTGCTCATGACCTGCGGTAGGGTCAAGCGAGACAAGCCAGATTTCCCCTCTTTCCATGTCAGATTTCCTCCTGACCAGTTGCCGGCGCATCCAGCCACTCTCGTTCTTCTGCCGAGATTTCAGCAGTTGGATCGCACTGTGCCAGTAGCTCAGCCAGTGAATACTGCGGGCGTCTGTGCGGCTCCACAATCAACCGGCCATTATCAATGACCATGCCAACTTCATTATCTGTACCCAGAGCCAGCGCATTCAGCAGTGCCGGTGGAACGGTCAGCATGACTGAGCCGCCAACCTTCTTCAGTCGCGTTGTATGCATATTTCACCCCCATAAAAGTTATATTTAAATATAACATTCACTAAAGCGACATACCAGGCTTTAACGTTAAATGTTTAATAAAAATATAACTTTTAGCCCAACAGTAAACCCAGCGCGGTTGCTTCCATATGCAGCAATACCGGCAGCAGCAGGCCGCCGCTTCTGATCCGGGCAGCTGATGTAATCAGCCCCACCAGGAACATCTCTGCCAGGGTCAGCAGGTTCTGATACTGCATATGCACGGCGGCAAACAGTAAAGACGTTATCAGTGCGCCCAGCCACATCGTCCAGCGGTACCGCGAACGGAAAACGTTCAGCATGATCCCCCGGAACAGGGTTTCCTCATTCAGCGGGGCAAGGATAAAGATGGCCAGCAACGTCAGGATCACGTCGGGTATGGACTTATCGGCAAAAAGTTTCGTCATAAATGGCTCAGCGGGCAGGTCCAGCACTTTACCCAGCAGAAATTCACCGACATACACCACTGCCATCGTGCCAACCAGCCACGGTGCCCCAACGTTGCGCAGCTGGCCAACAACGGGTAGCGGAGCAACCCAGCGGCGGTATACCAGGAAAACACACAGCAGGTACACCAGAACAGCACCATGACTGATGAACATTGCATTTTTCCCCAGCCCATAGAGCAGAACGGCCTGTCCCATGACAAACATGGTCCCCCAGGTAATGGCCCAGGCAGCCAGCAGAACCAGCATGAACTGCAGATATTTATTACGTGACTGAATCATTTTATCCCCTGTTAATTTTTAAACAGAATCGCCTTGACACACAGGTCGGTTTTCAGACCTAATTTAAATGATCCAGAAAATAATTACCGTTTTTTTTAATGGAGAAAGTGAAATGAAATCCAACACGAAGATTGCTATCATTCTGACCGCATCCGTAATCAGTTGCAGTGCCTTTGCTCAGAGCGTATCCGCGCCGAAAACCGATTCTTTGCTGAGCAACATTCTGGGTGAACAGGTACAGACAAACCAACATCTTGTACAACTGCTGGCAAAGGATCAGAATGCAGATCTTACACTGACCCCGGAACAAAAGAAAACTGCCTGCCTGTATGAAAGTCATTACTACAGCAGCGGCGCACAGCTTACCGTCGGAAAAGAAACGCTTCGCTGCACACTGAGTGGCGAAATCCCGACATGGGAAAATGCGAATGAGGGCAATATTGTCTCTGCCGAAGGCAAATAAAATTCCCCCTGACAGCTTCTCAATTATGCGCACCAAAATGATTTAAAAAAATCTCATTTTGATGGTATATTTTTTACTCGAAATAGAAATCATTAGGAGATTGTTATGGTTGACGCACCGCCCTCAATCCCGCTACCAACCTGCATGGTTGAAGCAGCACAGATTTATCACATTCCTCTCCGTGGATTCCTCGCCTTGTGGCTGACTGAAGGCGGAAAACCGGGAATGAAAAATAAAAACAAAAACGGCACTTACGATTACGGCGCATTCCAGATAAACACCATCTGGGCGAATAAGCTGGCGTCCGATTTTGGCGTGAAAGCGGAGCAGCTGCAGCATGACTTTTGCGCCTCTGCAATGGCCAGTGCCTACATCCTCAAATACAACATCATTCTCGAAGGGGGGGATTTCTGGCAGGGTGTCGGCCGCTATCACTCCAACACGCCGGCGCGTAAGGCCTGGTATATCGGGAAGGTTTACCAAAATTCTCTGAGGTTCTGATGCAAAACCAGCCACAACGGAAAGGGGGAGGGGATGATGGCCTGATGATTATCGGGGCCCTTCTCATCATGATCACAGTAATGTGGTTTGGCTTTCGTGATTATGTGATTTACGGAGCCTGTCGCCTGCTTTACTGGATCTACGGTGTACTGCCGGACGCCATTACACCGGGTAATGCGGCCGAGCGCCGGGACATGCTGCTGTCGGCGGCGCGGTATAACCACCAGGTTTCGCTGTGGGACTTTATCAGCGTGATGAACGACACGGCCAGCGTGCTCTTTCCCCTGTTCATTTTAATCATCGGGCTTTTCGTCTGGGTTATCTCGCGCAATCCTTACTACCGTCTGACCCGTAAACTGACCATCCGGAACCTGCCCTGGGTGATGGTAAAAAACTATCCGGGGATCGCCCATATCCTCGCCCGGTTTGGCCACCTCGATCAGCTGCTGCTGAATGAAGATCCGGAAGAAGCACGCAGCGCGCAGTCACCCGTTGAGTTTGCCCAGGAACATAACCTGATTGATACAGCTAAACGCCGCCTCCGTAAAAAAGCCGCACATAAGGTCTTCCTGTCACAGGTAAACCTGGCTCCCGAAGGGGCGGCCCTTTCCCTGGCGCCCTGGGAAAAAGCACTCGCAGCCTCGTTTGTACATCTGCGGTTTATGGGCGACCGGCCAACGGCTAAATCCATTCTCGACGATCTCAACCGTTCCTGCCTGCGGACTAAAGACGGCTTCCCTGATTATTCGCTGGCCGCCGGGCTCTGGACCGTCGCCAGCCAGTGCGAAGCGTTCCGAGAATTTGCAAAGGGGCGCCGCAGCTCCCGTTCGCTACTCTACGCGCTGTTCGATGATGACCTGCAGCTGCCATCCGCAAATTTCCGGTGGCTGAAAGGCGTGGACCGCACGTTATGGTATGCACTTTCAAGCGCCGGCCGCGGGAAGTTCTTCATTGAGGGAGGTGGCGTTATTGCCTGGAGTCAGTGCGAAAGTTACCGGCTGACGCTCGATGAAGAAAAGGCGGCGAAATTCCCGCCGACCGTGCGGGCGGCCGTGCTGGGCCTTGAGCTGGATCTGCTCCATTACCGCCATATTGACCGCCGCGATCCCGCCATTCCGGTCGCTCACTGGCAGGAAGACGTTATACCGCCATTTGCATTTGAATCTGACGCTGAAGCGGAAGACGAGCCGGCTACGCCGCCTGCAGCTCCGCACGACACCCCGAACAACAGTCTGCGACTGACAGACGATGAACCGACGCCGGCTAAACCTCAGCCGGCAACCCGTCCCGATCACCTGGAACTCTAAGCGAGGAAGTATGAAACTCACCGTAAAAACCGATCGCAACACACTTTATCTTTCCGCTGACGGAAACTACCAGGAACAAGCTCTGCACTCCTTCCCCCTGTCAGCCTGTCATTTTGGACTTGGCCACGATGCCGGCAGCGGCCACATCCTGACACACAATACGTTTTCTGGTGAAGCGGTGCAGCTGTTCCGCTTTGAAAACGAATATCAGGCCATCGAGGCGCTGAACAATATCCGTAAAAAGCTGAAACAGCAGCGCGGACTCAATGCCGTGCGCCGGCTGTCTAACTTTATCTTCTGGCCAGTCGCCGCGCTGGGCTTTATCGTCTCCATCAACGGCGCGTTGATGAATATGCATCAGCCGGCACAGCCACTGCAGGCAAACTCGTATGCTCCCGCGCCGGGTCTGCAGCAGCCTGCCACTGCGCCGGAGCAGCTGCAGGTTCAGGCAGCGCCTGAAGCCCCTCAAAAACTGGCTGATAACGACTTGCTGTCACTGAAAGATGCCGTCACCAGCGGACGCTTTACGATCTCGCTTTCAACCGGGCATAAACACACCCTGTATGTGTTTTCCGATCCGATGTGCCCGCATTGCCGCGCGCTGGAACCCCGACTGCAGGAACTGAGCAAACGCTATAACGTCGAGATTTTCCCCGTGTCCGTTTATGGCGACCTGCGCTCGATGGTCCGCGCCGCTCCTGTACTTGATACAGGGAAAGCTACTCGACTGAAAAGCTGGGAAGACACGATTAACATGGGATACACCACCATGAACCCGAAAATTGACGATCCGAAAACAGCCCCGGATACCACCGGCGCCCGCCTGGTTGACGCGAACAATATGGCATTTGCGAAATTCGGGTTTATCGGCACCCCGTCCATCGTTGCCGATTCGGGTGATGTGATCCCGGTTTCCGTCGTTAAAGATGATACCCGCCTGCAGCAGGCAATAGGAGAATAACCCGGAGCCGCTATGCAACAGGAATCTGTAGACAGTAAAAAAGTCATCCGCCCGGATGGTTCGTTCATGGAGTGGTTCCTCACTCCGAACGTACAGTTTGGCCTGCTGGCCATACTGACCGTGCTGGGTCTGTTTTTCCCCTTTACCATGCTGCTGAGCATACTGATCCTTCCGCCGCTGATGGTGGCATTCACGGACCGTAAATTCCGGCCGCCGCTGCGAATGCCGAAAGACAGCGAAATGTTTGATGACACGCTGACCACGGAAAACCAGGCGGAATTCCGCCTGGGGCCCATTCGTATCCCGCATAAGGTCCGGGAGCGAAAGAAAGCAAAGGGGATATTTTATGTAGGATACGAACGAGGCCGAATGTTCGGCCGCGAGCTGTGGCTGAACATGACAGACCTGCTGCGCCACATGATGTTTTTTGGTACCACAGGGTCGGGTAAAACCGAAACCTTCTACGGCTTTATCGTTAACTTCCTGCTGTGGAGCCGAGGGTACTGCCTCTCGGACGGCAAGGCCGATAACAAGCTCGCTTTCGCCACCTGGTCGCTGGCCCGCCGTTTCGGCCGTGAGGATGATTATTACGTCCTCAACCTGCTGACCGGCAGTATTGACAGGTTCGTGAACCTGGTGAAGCAGGAAAGCACCCCTGCGCAATCCAACTCTCTCAACCTCTTCAGCGTTGCCCCACCGACGTTCATCATCCAGCTGATGGAATCCATGCTCCCCCAGGTCGGCGGGGATTCGGCGCAGTGGCAGGATACGGCGAAAGCCATGATGTCTGCGCTGATTAATGCCCTGTGTTACAAGCGCGCGCGCGGCGAACTGCTTTTGTCACAGCGCACCATTCAGAAAAACATGTCGCTGCCAGCAATGGCCGCGCTGTACGTTGAGGCAAAGAAAAACGGCTGGCACAGCGAGGGCTACGCCGCGCTGGAAAGTTACCTGGAAAATACACCTGGCTTCCTGCTGGCCAATGCGGAATACCCGGAAACATGGGAAGCCCGCGCCTTTGAACAGCACAACTACATGAGCCGTCAGTTCCTGAAGACGCTCTCCCTGTTCAATGAAACCTATGGCCATGTTTTTCCGGAAGACAGCGGTGATATCCGGATGGACGATATTTTCCACAACGACCGCATTCTGATAGTTATGATCCCGTCACTGGAGTTGTCCCGCGGTGAAGCAAGCACGCTTGGCCGCCTCTATGTAACCCTTCAGAGAATGACCATCAGTAAGGATCTCGGTTATCAGCTGGAAGGGACAAAAGAAGAAGTCATGCTGACTCACTCACTTGGAAACACAGCCCCTTACGGAATGATTTACGATGAGCTGGGCCAGTATTTTACTTCTGGTATGGACACACTGGCGGCACAAAAACGTTCACTGGAGAAGATGGGCGTTTATTCTTCTCAGGATCACCCGTCTCTTCAACGCGGTGCAAACGGCGAGGTGGATTCGCTGATCGCCAACACCCGCGTAAAGTATTTTGAGTCGATTGAAGACCGGAAAACCTTTGAAATACTGCGCGAAACAGTCGGCCAGGACTATTATTCCGAGCTCTCCGGGCAGGAAGCGGAACACGGCACGTTTTCCAAAACGGTCCGGGAAGGGGATCTGTATCAAATCCGTGAAAAGGACCGCGTAAACATTCGTGAGCTGCGTAAGCAGACCGAAGGTCAGGGTGTGATTTCGTTCCAGGATGCCCTGGTACGCAGCGCCGCATTTTACATTCCGGACAATGAGAAGTTTTCCAGCGAGCTGCCGATGCGGATAAACCGCTTTATCGAGGTATTACCGCCATCGCCGGCAACGCTGTACAGCATCTATCCGGAACGCAAGGATGATGAACTGGCGGAAACGAACCCGGATGCAATGCACTTCCCGCCGATCAAGCTGTTCGGCTACGACAAAGCGGCCAACAGCCTGCTGGAAAAAATTGAGGTCTTCTACGAGCTGCAGTGTGGCGCAATTTCACCGGAGGAAATGTCGGTGTGCCTGTTTGAACTGTTCGCTGAATGGCTTGATGGAACGGAAACGGACGACGTGCTTTACCACCAGGAAGACGATCTGTTTCCGATGATCGAGATGTAACCCTGAACGCCGGCGTTTGCCGGCGTTGTTAATCAGGAGGCCAAACGATGGCTGATAAAGAAGAATTAACAGAAAAAATTCAATGCCTGGAGTGTGGAAAATACTTCTCGTTCCTGGCTCCGCACCTGAACAAAGCCCATCAGATGAACGCCAGGGAATACCGCGAACGCTGGGCTATTCCGTTACATACCCCACTTGCCAGCGTCAGCCATTCCCGTCAGTGCAGAGAGAATGTATTGAACCGCATACGGCGAGGTGAGATCAATCCCAATGAACAGCTAGCGCTCATGGCTGAAGGAAGGAAGCACGCCCCGGAACGTGCAACCAGCACCAGACTGCATAAAGTGGCAGCGCGAAACGTAGCGCAGACACATCAGATCTGGAAGCACTCACCAGTGGTGAAAGTGGTACCAGAAGCGCTAAGGGCTGAAGCCGTGAAAAGGATGGAGGCCAGAAAAGTAACGGGGGAAAAAGTTAAGGCAATTGCTGCTGATCTGAACCTGTCGGTTGGGTGTCTGTATAAGTGGGTGTCGGCCGCTAAACAGACTGTAAACTGAAGGTTTGTGTTAAAAGGCGGGGAGTGGTTCCCCCCGCCTTTAGTTACGTTTCCGGTCAGTCAAAATACTGCCGGATCAGCTCCAGGACCGCTATCACAGCGTTAGACACTGCAACAACTGCCCGCAGAACGACGATTAACAAGTTAATCATCCGTTTGCTCCATACAGAGCAGGAACACCGCTGATCGCCCTTACACTGCCTGTCACAGCGGCTACCCAACGTCAATTGTTTTGGCCGTTCCTACTCCAGCCAGGGCATTGAAACAGCACCACCTGTTTTTCAACCAGGGCTTTAATTCGTTCACGCCGCGTAAGCGGGGGCTGGAGAAGAACGTCAACAGATTGACCCGCGCAGTATACTCTATTCCGGGTGGTTTGCATTTACTGCACTCATGGCGTAATATTTAACCGTCAATTGTTTTGGCTGTTCCCGCCTCAGTCTGGGGCAAAACATGAAAACCCGATCTCACCAGTCGGGTTTTTTTGTGCCCTTCTTTAGCTGGGATCGCATTCCGGTAAACAGCGACTAGCTTTTTTAAAAAGTCCTGTATTCATCGCTGAAGCAACTGTGTTCATCATGAAAGTTATTAAGTTCTTCCAGGGCTTCGCGGTTATCTTCCTTCCACTTGTCCGCTTCACCCTGTCGTAGTTTTTCATCCGGGGCAGTTGTCAAAACGGTAGTAGGTGTCAACAACGGGTAAAAAGTGATCCGCTTACCATCACCACCAACGGTTTAATATTGATCCACCGTTTTACTCAGGATTAGCTTCCGCGATAATCCCTGCCTTTCGTTTCTGTTTCAGTCGATAGCT
>NZ_JASUAZ010000043.1:0-30466 GCF_030283135.1 Mixta mediterraneensis
GCCAATGGCCACGTTACTTGATGGAAAACGGGTCTGGGCAGAAAAGAATCTGAACCAGATTTAATCTGACAGACACCTGTATAAATAACCGGTAACTGTCAGATCAGGTCTGAGCTAGTACATTTTACCCATGGCCTGCTGAGTCGTTCGAGTGTTTATCATCAGGCATTGATTTTAGCACTGTGCCCGTTTACTCATCCGCTGTATCAGCAATAATTAGCGGTGTCCCAGATGCGCTTCCAGCCAACGCTTCAGCTCTGGTGGCGCCTCTTTCAGGCTGTTTGATCCACGCGTAATGGTGGCAATGCCCACGCCAAGCTCGTTCTTCAGCTCACGCTGGCTCATTTCGCCCATCATTAACTCTTCGATAATACGCAATCTTGTACCCAATGCTTCGCGTTCATCTGGTGTCATCATGAGTTGCATCAACGGCAATGCGTGACCATTGGCGAAAGCTTGCTGCATTAAATCGACAAAGCGCAGCCAGTTAACATCAGAAATAGTCGTGCTTGATGAGGTGCCAGAGGGTTGGGTCATGAACGGGCTTCCGTACTCACTAAAGAGTACGGAAGCTTAGCACAGCTAGTAACGGCGTTTCCACTCGCCATCTGACAGGATATTATCCGGCTGGCCCATAAAGTGACGATAATACGCGTCGTAAGCCAACACGTTTTTCACATAGCTACGCGTTTCCGAGAACGGAATGGTTTCAATAAAGGCCACCGCATTCAGATTACCCGCGCTGGTATTCTGCCAGCGGCGCACGCGGCCAGGGCCTGCGTTATAGGCGGCTGACGCGAAAATACGGTTCTGATCAAACTGCTGAAAGACGTATTCCAGGTATTGCGTACCAATCTGAATATTAGTCTGTGGGTCAAGCAGCTGGCTGCTATTCACATAGCCGGGAATGTTATACATCTTCACGGTATGCGTCGCTGTACCTGGCATAATCTGCATCAGCCCGCTGGCGCCCACCGGTGAACGCGCTTTCGGATTCCACGCGCTTTCCTGACGCGAAATGGCCATCGCATAGCTCTGCGGAATACCCTTATCATGGGTGTACTGCTTATACGCGCTCTGCCAGGCTAGCGGAAAACGCTCCTTCAGGCTATCCCACATTTTTGCGGTGATGGTGGCCTGTACGCTGAGATCCCACCAATTCTGCTCATTAGCGTACCGCGCCAGCATCTGCTGCTGAACATGCGTTCTGCTCGCCACCAGGTTTGCCCACTCGCTGCGGGCCAGGTTATCCAGCCCCCAGTACATCAGCTCGCGCACCCGTGCCAGTTCCGCTCCCTGTAAAGTTGCACTGTCCGGCGCTGGCGCTTCATCCACTTTTAACGGGTACGGCACGCCCAGACGCTGCGCGGCAACCATGGGATAGAAGCCGCGCTGTTTTATCAGCTTGCGCAGGATCTCTTCTGCTTCTTCGTTGCGTCCCTGTGTGAACAACAAATCCGCTTGCCAGTATTGCCATTCATCTTTTTCCTTGGCTTCAACGGGCAGCCGCGCAATCCAGGTATTCAGGCTACGGCGATTGTTTTCGGTCAGGGCCAGTCGGATACGGCGCTCCACCAGCGCCGTCGATTCGCTGTTCATGACGACAGCATCACGCCAGCGCACCTGTTCTGCAGTCAGATCGCTGCCCATCATGCGCCACACCACAATCTCTTTCAGCGCCTGCTCATCGGTTGCTCCCATCTTTTGGGCACGTACCAAAATCGGGATCATACTGCGCGCGTTTTCCATATCCTGACGTGCTACGCGGGTAAAGGCATAGATCGTTGCCTGACGGGTAAAATCGGTTGGCCCCACTGCGCTGGCAAAATTCGTGACGCTTAAGGGATCCTTTTGCAAGGCCATTACGGCATCTGCCATGGTTTGATAATCTGCTGGTAGTGCCTTCGCCAGATAATTTACCAGACCATCATTGCCCGCCTTCATCGCCAGACGGATACGTTCAAGAATGGTGATAGGCGACATTTGACCGGAAGCCTGCCACACCGAAAAAAGCTTGTCACAATCATTCGGCAACGCTGAGCCTCGTAGCCAAATTTGTTTTGCGCCATCAAACGCCGCTTGCTGCTGGCCGGTGGACCATTTGGCGTAATACCAGTTACAGCGCGCCTGCACCGGTTTCGGTTCGGTAGGACTAAAGTTGAGCAGTCCTTGCCACTCCTGGCGATGTGCTAACACATTCACAAAACGGGTCTTTAACGACCGCGCTGGCGGTAAGGTGGGATATTTTTGAATAAAATTCCTCACGGCCAGGCTGGTTTCCTGATCGAGATCCTGTGCCAGCAGGCGATATTCCAGATAAGGATACAGCGGATAATCTTGTAGCGTTGGCAGCAGTTGATCTACGGTGGCCATTTGATTGCTATCCCAGGCCTGCTTAATTTGCTGATAACGTTGCCGTTGTTGGTCCAGTGAATCAGCCCATGCACTGCTGGCCGTGCTGACCAGACAGATCCCTATCATCCAGTTACGCCACTTCTCCACGTAAATCTCCTCTGTTTCCGGGCTCCGGCTACGTGCCAGATTTTCTTCATGCTAACCAGGCGATTGCGCTCTTGCCATGTTCTTCACAAAATTTACGCAACTGACTAAAACGCACCGCAATTGCGCAAACCCTGCGCTGCATTTGTGCATTTTATCATCGCAAAATCTTATGGCCGATAAGTTTTATTTTCCTAATCATAGCGTTAAAAATCTGGCACAGGCTTTGCTCTGTTAAATTCCATCTTGTATACCAGTTGGAATTCATCGCATGGCTTCGACATTTGGCTTAACCCTTAACGAGTGGCAGCAGCGCTACCAACAGGAACCGCTACAGATTTACGCCCTGCTGGACGCGCACCTTGCTGCGATCGACGCACAAGACAACGCCTGGATCTATCTGGCCACCCCGGCGCAAATCAGGGCGCAGATTGAGCCGCTGCTGGACAGCTATCAACGCAACCCTGCCGCGCTGCCGCTGTTTGGCGTACCGTTTGCGGTGAAAGACAATATTGATGTCGCAGGCTGGCCGACTACCGCCGCTTGCCCTGCCTTCTCCTTCACTGCCGAAAAAGACGCGTTCGTGGTTGCTCAACTTAAAGCCGCAGGCGCTATCGTGATAGGCAAAACTAACCTTGATCAGTATGCAACCGGGCTGGTCGGCACTCGTTCACCGTATGGCGCAGTGCGCAACACGTTCGATCCCGATTATGTCAGCGGCGGGTCCAGTTCCGGTTCCGCTTCAGTACTGGCGCGTGGCTTAGTCGCTTTCTCGCTCGGCACTGATACTGCCGGCTCTGGCCGCGTACCGGCTGGATTCAACAATATGGTGGGCCTGAAGCCGACCAAAGGCTGGTTCTCGGCCAGCGGCGTGGTGCCAGCCTGCCGCCTCAATGACACCATTTCCGTGTTCGCTTTAACGGTTGAAGATGCGTTTACCGTTGCCTGCACGGCGGGCGGTTACGACACCGACGATGCCTATTCACGTGTTAATCCCCATACCGCGCCTGCCAGTATGAAAGCGCGTCCCGATTTCGCCATCCCGGCTAATCCTGAATTTTTTGATGATGCCGCCGCTGAAGCTGCATGGGATCAGGCGCTGGAAGCATTGCTGGCATGCGGTGCCAAATTGCACCCGATTGATTTCGCGCCGTTCCAGCAATTAGCGGAACAGCTTTATTACGGTCCCTGGGTGGCAGAACGCACCGTGGCGGTGGGTGAGATGATCAACCACCCGGAAGAGATGGACCCGACCGTATACGGCATCGTATCCAGCGGTCTGAAATACAGCGCGGTCGAAGCGTATCAGGCGGAATATTTGCGCGCGACGCTGACGCGTCAGATTCAACACACGCTGGCACAATTTGATGCGCTGGTAGTACCGACTTCGCCAACGATCCACACGCTGGAAGAGATGAAGCAAGAGCCGGTGCATTACAACTCGCATTTCGGGTTTTACACCAATTTCACTGATCTGGCCGATCTTGCCGCATTGGCGCTACCTGGCCCTTTCCGTAATGACTATTTACCGGCCGGCATCACGCTGATCGCTCCTGCCTGGCACGATCGCGCGCTGGCAAGCTTTGGCCTGCGCTGGCAACAGCAGATGGCGCTGCCGTTAGGAGCGACCGGTAGAGTGCAGCCCGCGCAACATCGCCCGTTACCGGTTTCACACGACCATGTCCGCATCGCCGTGGTCGGCGCACATCTGACCGGCATGCCACTTAACTTCCAGCTCACCACTCGTCAGGCGGTTTTAGTCGAAGAAACGCAAACGGCCAGCCGCTATCGCCTGTTTGCCCTGCTGGACGGCCCCATCAAAAAGCCAGGCCTGATGCGTGCCGAACACGGTTCTGCCATCACCGTTGAGCTATGGTATATTCCGCTGGCGCGCTTTGGTGAGTTTGTTGCCGAAATCCCACCGCCGCTAGGCATTGGCAGCCTGACGCTGGCAGATGGCCGGGTGGTGAAAGGTTTTATTTGTGAAGGTTCCGCGCTGGAGACCGCGCTGGAAATCACCGAATTTGGCGGCTGGCGTAACTGGCTCGCTATGCAGGGGAGTAACTAAACCATGTTCAGTACCGTGTTGATTGCTAACCGTGGCGAAATTGCCTGCCGCGCCATCCGCACTTTAAAACGTCTTGGCGTGAAAAGCGTGGCGGTGTATTCCGATGCTGACCGCAACGCGCAGCATGTGAAAGATGCCGATGTCGCGATCGCGCTGGGCGGCGACAAAGCCAGCGACAGTTATTTGCGTATCGACAAAATCCTCGCAGCAGCGCAAGAAACCGGGGCAGAGGCGATTTGGCCCGGCTACGGTTTCCTGTCCGAAAGTTTGCCGTTCGCCGCTGCCTGCGAAAAAGCCGGTATCGCTTTTGTCGGCCCGACCGCCCAGCAGATTGGCGAGTTTGGGCTGAAGCACCGCGCACGTGAACTGGCTGCCAGTGCCGGTGTTCCCATGACGCCCGGCACGCCTTTACTGGCAACGCGTGAGGAGACCCTCAGCGCAGCTGAACAGATTGGGTATCCGGTGATGCTGAAAAGCACGGCGGGCGGTGGCGGCATCGGCCTGACGCGCTGCGCTGATGCCGAAGCGCTGGACAAGGCGTGGGAAAGCGTGCGCCGTCTGGGTGAACAGTTTTTTAGCGATGCCGGCGTATTTCTTGAGCGCTGTATTGATCGCGCGCGTCACGTTGAGGTGCAAATTTTCGGTGATGGTAACGGCAAGGTGGTTGCGCTGGGCGAGCGTGATTGTTCGCTGCAACGTCGCAATCAAAAAGTGGTAGAAGAGACGCCAGCACCGAATCTGCCGCAGGCGACGCGCGATGCATTGCTGGCTTCTGCGGTTCGTCTTGGTGAACGGGTGAATTACCGCAGTGCCGGAACGGTGGAATATATCTACGATGCTGAACAGGACGCGTTTTACTTCCTCGAAGTGAATACCCGTCTCCAGGTAGAACATCCGGTTACCGAGTGCGTTACCGGCCTTGATTTAGTTGAATGCATGTTAAAAGTGGCAGCGGGCGAAGCGATTGACTGGCCGCGTCTGCAACAGCCACCGCAAGGCGCCTCGATTGAAGTGCGTCTGTATGCCGAAGATCCGTTGAAAAATTTCCAGCCCAGCCCCGGCGTGTTAACCCATGTCAGCTTCCCGGACGGCGTGCGCATTGACGGCTGGATCGATACCGGCACCGAAGTCTCCAGCTTTTACGATCCGATGGTGGCTAAGCTTATCGTCCATGCCGACACGCGCGACGCCGCGCTGGAAAAATTGCAGAGCGCACTCAGCGCCACGCAACTGCACGGCATCGCCACCAACCTCGACTACTTACGCCAGATTGTTGCTACCGAGGCGTTCCGTAGCGGCAATGTCTGGACACGCTACCTTGACAGCTTTACCCCTTCTGCCCCGGTGATTGAGGTGCTCCAACCCGGCACCTTCAGCTCAATCCAGGATTTCCCAGGGCGGCTCGGTTACTGGGACATCGGCGTTCCCCCCTCCGGCCCGATGGACGATTTCGCTTTCCGCCTGGCGAACCGCATTGTCGGCAACGACCAGGCCGCTGCCGGGCTGGAATTCACGTTGCAAGGCCCAACGCTGCGTTTCCATAGTGATGCCACGATTGCTCTGACCGGTGCAGATTGTGCCGCCACGCTGGAGGGTGAGCCGGTTCATTACTGGCAGCCGCTGAAGATTAAAGCCGGACAAACCCTGGCGCTGGGACGCGCGCGCAGTGGTTGCCGCAGTTATCTGGCGGTGCGTAATGGTTTTGACGTGCCAACATATCTTGGCAGCCGTTCAACCTTCTCGCTCGGTCAGTTCGGCGGGCACGCTGGCCGAACCTTGCGTGTGGCTGACATGCTGGCCATTTCGCAGCCACAGCTGGCCGCCTGCACGACGCCTGCGCCGGTTAGCGAACCGCAGGCCCTGGATACCGCGCTGGTGCCGCATTACGGTACGGAATGGCGCATCGGCGTGCTGTACGGCCCCCATGGCGCGCCCGATTTCTTTACCCAGGCAGCGATTGATGAATTCTTTGCCAGCGAGTGGCAGGTACATTACAACTCCAATCGTCTTGGCGTACGTCTGGTAGGACCAAAACCCACCTGGACCCGCGCCAACGGCGGCGAAGCCGGGTTGCATCCGTCTAACGTTCATGACTGCGAATATGCCATTGGCGCCGTGAACTTTACCGGCGATTTCCCGGTGATCCTCACCCATGACGGCCCCAGCCTCGGCGGCTTCGTCTGTCCGGTAACCATTGCCAAAGCTGAGCTGTGGAAAGTGGGCCAGGTAAAACCGGGCGACAAAATTCGTTTCCATCCCATCAGCGCTGATGAAGCCGTGGCGCTGGAAAAAGCACAGACACACGTGGTTGATACGCTGCGCCCGGAGCTCGCGCCGCAGTTCAGTGTGCCATCGCTGGCGGAAAATGAATTTGGTTCTGCCACCATTCTGGCGGCCATCAACGCCACCGAATGTACGCCAAAAGCCGTGTATCGCCAGGCGGGCGATAAATATGTGCTGATCGAATACGGCGATAATGTGCTGGATCTGGCGCTGCGTCTGCGCGTGCACCTGCTGATGAATGCGCTACGTGAACGCGCGATGCCGGGTGTGGAAGAACTGTCGCCTGGCGTACGCTCATTACAGGTACGTTATGACAGTCGCGTGCTAGGCCAGTCGCAGCTCATCACATTACTGCTGGAGCTGGAAGCCACCCTGGGCGATGTCAGCCAGCTGAAAGTGCCGTCGCGTATTGTCTGGATGCCAATGGCATTTGAAGACAGCGCCACGCTGGGCGCAGTTGAACGCTATCAGGAAACGGTGTGCGCCAGCGCGCCGTGGCTGCCAAATAACGTTGACTTTATTCAGCGTATTAACGGCTTAGCCAGCCGTGAAGCGGTGCGCGACACAATTTTCGATGCCAGTTATCTGATCCTCGGGTTAGGCGATGTCTATCTCGGCGCGCCTTGCGCGGTACCGGTCGATCCACGCCATCGTCTGCTGAGCTCTAAATACAGCCCGGCTCGCACCTTTACCGCTGAAGGTACAGTGGGCATTGGCGGCATGTATATGTGCATCTACGGCATGGATTCGCCCGGCGGTTATCAGCTGGTCGGGCGTACTTTGCCAATCTGGAACAAATTCCTCAAAAACGATCAGTTCGCTGCCAGCGAGCCGTGGCTACTGCACTTTTTTGATCAGGTGCGCTTCTATCCGGTCAGTGAAAAAGAGCTGGATCAGTTACGCGATGACTTCCGCGAAGGCCGTGCCAGCATCCGCATTGAAGAGACCCAGTTTGACTTTGCCGGACACCAGCAATTCCTTGCGGATAACGCCGCCTCTATCGCGGATTTTCGTCAACGCCAGACTGCTGCTTTTGAGCAGGAAGTAACGCTGTGGGCGCAGGAAGAGCAGAACGCTTCCCTCGTCCACGAAGAGACGCTGGCAACGCCTGAACACGATGACAGCGCCCGCGCGGTCCAGGCGGATATGAACGGTAACATCTGGAAAGTGCTGGTGCAGCCGGGCGACGAAATCGAAGCCGGACAGACGCTGGTCATCGTGGAAGCGATGAAGATGGAGCTGGCCATTGTCGCGCCGCAGGCCGGTCGGGTGAAACGCATCGCTTGCCAGGCCGGTCGCCCGGTCAGCCCTGGCGATACGCTGTTATGGCTGGAATAAGGAACCTTGATGCCAACCTTATCGCAACGCAGTAAAGGTCGCCCGGAAGCGCTGGCAGAACGCGTCTATCAGGCCCTGAAAAATGACATTTTCGAGTTTCGCCTGATGCCCGGCGATCGCTTCAGCGAGAGTGAAATTGCCGAGCGGATGGAAGTCAGCCGCACGCCGGTGCGTCAGGCCCTTTTCTGGCTGGAGCGAGAGGGTTACGTCGAAGTGTGGTTCCGCAGTGGCTGGCAGGTGAAAAACTTCGATTTTGAATATTTCGAAGAACTTTACGATCTGCGCACCGTGCTGGAGTGTGAAGCAGTGAAGCGTCTGTGCGTTATGTCGTCGGCACAGTGCAGCACATTGCTGGCAGAACTTCAGCAGTTTTGGCTGCAGGCGGAACGGCTTGAGGACGGAAAAACCGTTTCGCAGCACGATGAAGCGTTTCATATAACGCTGGTGGCATCAGCGGGTAACCGTGAGATGGCGCGCATCCACACTGAATTAACCGAAAAAATCCGCATTATTCGTCGCCTCGACTTTACCCGCGACGATCGTGTCGATGCGACCTACCGGGAACACGGCCAGATTTTACAGGCGATCTTTCAGCAACAGACCGAGGAGGCGCAGCGCATCCTGACCGACCATATCGCCGTGAGTAAGGCGGAAGTCAGGAAAATTACTTTACACATGTTACAGCAGGCCCGGCTTCAACTCATTGAATAACTTAAAACACACTTAGGGGTTTAAAAACGATGAAAAGACGTTCGTTGCTTAAGGCTTTCGCACTCTCCGCTACGGTTGTCAGCATGGGCCTTTCCTGGGGCGCTCAGGCCGCCGACACCATTAAAGTCGGGATCATGCACTCCCTTTCCGGGACCATGGCGATTTCAGAAACACCGCTGAAAGATGTCGCGTTGATGACCATTGATGAAATTAACGCCAAAGGTGGCGTGCTGGGCAAAAAACTGGAACCGGTGGTCGTCGATCCCGCTTCTAACTGGCCGCTGTTCGCCGAGAAAGCGCGCCAGTTACTGACGCAAGATAAAGCCGCCGTGGTATTTGGCTGCTGGACGTCGGTGTCGCGTAAATCGGTGCTGCCCGTATTTGACGAGTTGAACGGCCTGCTGTTTTATCCGGTGCAGTACGAAGGTGAAGAGATGTCACCCAATGTGTTCTATACCGGCGCAGCGCCAAACCAACAGGCGATTCCTGCGGTGGAATATCTGATGAGCGAAGACGGAGGCAGCGCTAAACGCTTCTTCCTGCTGGGGACGGATTACGTCTATCCGCGCACCACCAATAAGATCCTGCGCGCCTTCCTGCATTCGAAGGGCGTTCAGGATAAAGATATTGAAGAAGTCTATACACCGTTTGGTTACAGCGATTATCAGACCATTGTTTCCAATATTAAAAAGTTTGCCGCAGGCGGTAAAACTGCCGTGGTATCGACCATCAACGGGGATTCCAACGTGCCATTCTACAAAGAGCTGGCGAACCAGGGTGTCAAAGCGACCGACATTCCGGTTGTCGCCTTCTCAGTGGGCGAAGAGGAATTACGGGGTATCGATACCAGGCCGCTGGTCGGCCAGTTAGCCGCGTGGAACTACTTTGAGTCAGTTGATAACCCAACCAACGCCAAATTCGTGGCGGATTACCGTGCCTACGCTAAGGCGCATAACCTGCCGAATGCCAATACCGTGGTCACTAACGATCCGATGGAAGCCACCTATGTTGGCATTCATATGTGGGCGCAGGCGGTAGAAAAAGCAGGCACGACCGATGTGGATAAGGTGCGTGCAGCAATGGCTGGCCAAACCTTTAAGGCACCGGATGGCTTTACCCTGACCATGGACCAGACCAATCACCATCTGCATAAGCCGGTGATGATTGGCGAAGTCCAGGAAAACGGTCAGTTCAACGTGGTGTGGCAAACCGAAAAGCCGGTTCGCGCTCAGCCGTGGAGTCCGTATATCGCCGGAAACGATAAGAAACCTGATCATCCGGTAAAAACCGTGCAGTAAGCGCCGATTTTGCCCGCAACCTGCCCTTTCTTCTCTGCGGGAGAAGGCAGGTTGCGGGACATCTGCTCAATCTCAACGCTCACGAGGCCCACTATCATGAATCTTCGCCTCTGCCTGTTCAGCCTGCTGCTTCTGCTACCGCTGTTTGCCAACGCCGGACCGGCGGCGGACTTCGCTGCGGCCAGCCGCACGCAGCAGGCCGCCTTATTACAACAATGGGCCGCCACGCCAGATGTTAGTCGTTTGCCACTGCTGCAAGCGCTGAAAGCGGAAAGCGTGGTCATCGACCAAAACAAACAGCCGTTCAGCCGGGTGGGTGACAAACTGCTGCCGCTTGATGCCAGCCCACAGCCAGCCGGCAACGTGAAAAAAGTTTTCATGAACAACCGGCTGCGCGTCTTAGTGGCTGGCGCGCTCGCCGCTCACCAACTGGTTAGCGAGGATGCCAGCTTACGCCTGCGCGCTGCCCGGCAACTGCAAAACGATGGCGTTGCCGATCAGCTACCGTTGATCGAAAAACGCCTTGCCGCTGAGCAGGATAGCCATGTGCACGCTGCGCTGGCGATGGCGGCGGCCAACCTGCAACTCGCCGATCCTCAGCCCCTGGTGCGCCTGAAAGCCGTCAAATTGCTGGGCGAATCAAGCGATCCGAATACGCAGGCCAGCCTGCAACGCTTAACGCAGGCCAGCAACGAACCCGACGCGACGGTGCGTGAAGCAGCGACCGCGAGCCTGCAACAAATCAAACAGCGCCTGATGTGGGGCGATCTGCTCGGTCAGGCATTTAGCGGCCTGTCACTCGGTTCCATCTTGCTGTTAGCCGCTCTGGGTCTGGCTATTACCTACGGCTTGCTTGGCGTGATTAACATGGCCCACGGCGAAATGCTGATGCTCGGCGCCTATGCGACCTGGTTTGTGCAGAATCTGTTTCAGCAGTTCGCGCCGCAGTATCTGGCGTGGTATCCGCTGCTGGCATTGCCGGTCGCGTTTCTGCTCACCGCCTGTATTGGCATGGCGCTGGAGCGCACCATCATTCGTCATTTATATGGCCGTCCGCTGGAAACCCTGCTGGCGACCTGGGGCATCAGCCTGATGCTGATCCAACTGGTGCGTATGCTGTTCGGCGCGCAAAACCTTGAAGTGGCTAACCCAAACTGGCTGTCGGGCGGCTTACAGGTATTGCCCAATCTGGTCCTGCCGTGGAATCGCATCGCGGTGATCCTGTTTGTAACGGGCGTGCTGGCGCTGACCTGGCTACTGCTGAACCGCACCCGTCTCGGCATGAACGTGCGGGCAGTGACGCAAAACCGCGCCATGGCCGACTGCTGTGGCGTGCCAACCGGACGCGTGGATATGCTGGCATTTGGCCTCGGTTCCGGTATTGCCGGTTTAGGGGGCGTGGCGCTGTCGCAGCTGGGGAACGTCGGGCCGGAATTAGGTCAGGGTTATATCATCGACTCCTTCCTGGTGGTGGTGTTGGGCGGTGTTGGGCAACTGGCGGGAACCGTAGTGGCGGCCTTTAGTCTCGGCATTCTTAATAAAGTGCTGGAGCCACAAATCGGAGCAGTGCTCGGCAAAATCCTGATCCTGGTGATTATCGTGCTGTTTATTCAGAAACGTCCGCAAGGTCTGTTTGCGGTGAAAGGAAGGGTGACTGACTGATGACGCAGCCCATGACTTTAACCGTGGCGCGTAAGGCGCCACGCCTGACGCTCAGTATCGGCACCTTAGTCGCGCTTGCGCTGCTGGTGATGCCGTTTCTGGCGCTGTTGCCCGCCACGCATCCGCTGGCGATCTCCACTTATACACTGACGCTGGTAGGCAAAATTCTCTGTTACGCCGTGGTTGCTGTTGCGCTCGATCTGGTTTGGGGCTACGCAGGTTTACTGTCGCTGGGTCACGGTCTGTTTTTCGCGTTAGGTGGCTATGCAATGGGTATGTACCTGATGCGCCAGGCATCGGGCAATGACTTACCCGCATTTATGACCTTTTTGTCGTGGAACGAGATGCCTTGGTTTTGGGCAGGAACGCAACATTTTGCCTGGGCCTTGTGCCTGATTGTACTGATGCCGGGCGTACTCGCGCTGGTGTTCGGCTTCTTCGCCTTCCGATCTAAAATCAAAGGCGTTTATTTCTCGATCATGACGCAGGCGCTGACTTATGCCGGGATGCTGCTGTTTTTCCGTAACGAAACCGGTTTTGGTGGCAACAATGGCTTTACCGGCTTCACCACCCTGCTCGGCTTCAGCGTCACGGCTACCAGCACGCGCATCGGGCTGTTTGTCGCCACCGTTCTGCTGCTGCTGCTGAGCCTGGCCGCAGGATTTGCACTGGCACGCAGCAAATTTGGTCGCGTATTAACAGCGGTACGTGATGCTGAAAACCGCTTAATGTTTTGCGGCTATGATCCAAAAGGTTTCAAGCTGTTTGTCTGGACGTTGTCAGCCGTGCTGTGTGGTCTGGCGGGCGCGCTTTATGTGCCGCAGGTTGGCATCATTAACCCCAGCGAAATGTCGCCTACTAACTCCATTGAAGCCGCTATTTGGGTAGCGCTCGGCGGGCGTGGCACGCTGATCGGCCCACTGCTTGGCGCTGCTATCGTTAACGGCGCAAAAAGCTTTTTTACCGTTGCCTTCCCGGAATACTGGCTGTTCTTCCTGGGTCTGATGTTTATCCTGGTCACGCTGTTTCTGCCGCGTGGCGTGATTGGCCTGCTACGCCGGAGGAAAGATGACTGAATCCTTGTTTACCCAGCCACATCCCTCTGATCGTCACCGCGCGCAAACCGATCCGGTTTTGTTGCTGGAGAAAATTAACGTTTCATTTGATGGTTTTCGTGCCCTGACCGATCTTTCGTTACAGATCGGCATCGGTGAATTGCGCTGCGTGATCGGCCCCAACGGCGCTGGTAAAACCACACTGATGGATGTGATCACCGGCAAAACGCGGCCTGATAATGGTCGGGTGATTTACGACCAGGACAGCGATCTCACCCAACTTTCGCCCGTCGATATTGCCCGCGCAGGGATTGGCCGAAAATTTCAAAAACCTACCGTTTTTGAGGCGCTAACGGTGTTTGAAAACCTGGAAATCGCCCTGAAAACTGATAAGTCCGTCTGGGCCAGCCTGCGCGCCAGACTGAATAGTGAGCAGCAGGATCGCATCGATGATGTGCTGAAACTGCTGCGCTTAGGCGGCGAACGTCAGCGCAGAGCCGGTTTACTGTCGCACGGGCAAAAACAATTTCTGGAAATCGGCATGTTGCTGGTGCAGGAGCCGCATCTACTGTTGCTGGACGAACCGGCGGCGGGCATGACCGATGCCGAAACCGACTATACCGCCGAACTGTTTCGCAGCCTGGCGGGCAAACACTCGCTGATGGTGGTGGAGCATGACATGGGCTTTGTCGAAACCATCGCCGATCACGTCACGGTATTGCATCAGGGTCAGGTCCTGGCTGAAGGATCGTTGCGCGAAGTACAGGCCAACGAGCAGGTTATCGACGTTTATCTGGGGCGTTAACATGTTACAAGTTACTGAACTGAATCAATATTACGGTGGCAGCCATATTTTGCGTGGCCTGTCGTTTGAGGTAAAAATCGGTGAAATCACCTGTTTGTTAGGCCGTAATGGCGTCGGTAAAACCACATTACTGAAATGTTTGATGGGGATGATCCCAGCCAAATCGGGTGAAATTCGCTGGCAGCAAAACGTGATCAATGCGCGCAAACCGCACCAGCGCGTGCAGTCCGGCATCGCTTATGTGCCGCAGGGACGTGAAATTTTTCCGCGCCTGACGGTAGAAGAGAATTTGCTGATGGGCCTGTCGCGCTTCTCCGCTTCACAGGCGAAACAGGTGCCGGATGAGATCTATCAGCTATTTCCAGTGCTGCTTGAAATGAAATCGCGGCGCGGCGGCGATCTTTCTGGCGGACAGCAGCAGCAGCTGGCGATCGGACGGGCGCTGGCCTGTCGTCCGCAGCTCTTAATTCTCGACGAACCCACCGAAGGGATCCAGCCTTCCGTGATCAAAGAGATCGGGGCAGTGATCCGCCAGCTGGCACAGCGTGGTGATATGGCGATCCTGCTGGTGGAGCAGTTTTACGATTTTGCGGCCGAGCTGGCAGACAGTTATCTGGTAATGTCGCGTGGTGAAATTGTTCAGCGCGGCCGTGGTGACAGCATGGAAACGGACGGCGTGCGCGGACTGGTCGCGATTTAAGGCAGCTTTTCAGCTGCCTGATAAGTCTTACAGCAAGCCAGTTTCAACCGAAAAATGTCGCTGCTGGCCGGGTGCCAGCGCAATCAACGTACCGGCGCGCTGTGCGGCACGAAAGCCTTCCGGCCGACAAGTGGCTGGCAGGATATAGGCGGCAACCTGCTGATCGTGATTGTGTAGCATCCAACGCGTTGCGTGAGGAAACTGCGAGGTGGAAAAGCGCGTCATTAAGGCGTAACCCTGCGGCGAGTGCAGCTCAAACTGTACTTCATCGCCATAGCGGGCCAGATCGTCAGCGAAGAAGACGATCTCAGGATCGCACATTTCCGGCTTATCCAGCTGTCTGAAGGATTGCGGATCCTGCGCCAACTGTGCGGTATAGGCGCGCCACGACGGCGTTGGCTGGACATGAGCAGGAACAGAAGTGCGTAATGCAAATGCATCTTCAGGAATGGACTGCCGGAAATATCCCTGCTCTATCCATGCACTGTTGAGATGACACATATACTGCAAAGGCATTGGCGCACCCGCCAGGTTTTTTACCGTCATCTCAATATGCAACCGTGGTTCATTAGCGGACAAACGCACCGCTGGCATCGCCAGATAGTGATGGCCGAACCCTTTCACATATTCCGTTTCGCCTTCCAGCGATACCCTGCCCTCTTCCAGGACAATCCAGGCCTTGTCCATGCGTGCACACGCCATTTCGCCATGCAGCGGATGGTCGTCATCAGGCGCAGGACAGCCGTTTGCCAGCAGGCCCGAGTGAAAAGCAAAACAGCCATAAGTATCAATGATTGAAGAACCCGCAAGTGGCTGTTTAAAACTGTGCCCCATGGTTAGCGAATGTCCGTCAAAGTTTGCATCCCAAATCATCTGCCCATAAAAGGGCAGCACAATTACACTGCCGCGCCGCGTGTTTATACGCACGGCCTCAATGCCCGCCGGGTAACGGAATAGCTCAACCTTAAAGTCATCACTTTGCAGCAGCGTACTGGGGGTGTCATAAAACTGATCGCGACGTAACGGTAGACGGGTTTTCATTGCAGCTCCTCCACCAGGCGCCCGGACGCGATGGCCTGATTTTTATGGCGCAGTTCGCCCCAGAAGTAAAAACCGACCCAGGCAAAGCACAACAGCGATACGCCAAAAGCCAGTTGCATCGATCCCAGATGGTCGGAAGCAAAGCCTTGCAGCGCGGGCACGAAAGCCGCACCGACGATAGCCATAACGATAAATGCCCCCGCCACTTCAGTGTATTTATTGTCCACGGTGGCGAGCGTGCCCGCATAGATAGTCGCCCAGCAGGGTCCAAACAATACGCTGACGAAGACAGCGGCATAAACGGCGGTAAAGTTGGGCACCAGCATGACATAGGCCAGCGTCAAAACGCCCAGCACCGAATAAGCGATCAGCACTTTTTCTGCCCGGAAGCGCGTCATCAGGAAGTTAGCGACAAATTTACCGATAAAGAAACAGATAAAGCTGTAGATCATAAAGTTGGAAGCGTGACGCTCATTGGTTGCGCCCAGCGTCAGCGCCAGACGGATGGTGAATGACCACACCGCCACCTGCATGCCGACATAGAGGAACTGCGCCATAATGCCACGTTTAAAATGGCGGTTATGGGCCAGATAGCGAAAGGTTTCACCCAGCGATGGCTGTGATTCTTTGCTGCTTTCCGGCTTGCAACGTGGATAGCGGGTAAACATAAACAGCAGCATGACCACCACTAACACCATTACCAGATATTTATACGGTTCCAGCGTGTGCTCCAGCATACTCAGACGAAACGCATGAGCCTGATCGACCGACATGCCTGCCATCTGGTTTGCCAGGCTTTCCCCATCCTGAAACACCAGATATTTCCCCAGCACGATGCCCATTAACGCCCCGATCGGATAAAACGTCTGGCTGATGTTCAGCCGCAAGGTGGCGCGATCGCGGTGACCAATCATTGAGCTATAGGTATTCGCTGCGGTTTCAAGGAAGCTCAGGCCAATGGCAATGGCAAAAATTGCCGCGAGGAACATGGTGTAAGTCGCCATATGCGACGCCGGATAAAACAGTACGCAACCGACAATATAGAGCGCCAGACCCATCAGAATGGCCAGCTTATAACTGGCTTTACGGATCACCAGCGAAGCCGGGATGGCAATCAGAAAATAGCCGCCATAAAAAGCACTTTGCACCAGGGCGCTGGCGAAATCGCTCAGGGCAAAAACGCTTTTGAACTGGGTGATTAAGATGTCGTTCAGGCTCGCGGCACAGCCCCACAAAGGGAACAGACAAGAGAGCAAAATGAACTGGAACAGCGGTGTTTTATTCAAATAGCCATCAGGTTGCTGAACAATGTTCTGTTGCATGACTCGACCTCAGTGAACGTTAAGAAAACGCTGGAAGGTTTCCGCGTCGGGATAGGAGCGCTGAGTACCGCGCTCCGTCACACTGCAGGCGGCATACGCTGACGCCTGCTGCATCGCTTCCAGGATATTGCCGGTTTTTACCAGCATGTAAGCAAAGCAGCCGATAAACGCATCACCGGCCCCACTGGTATCCACCGCCCTGACCGTTACGGGTGCGACCTGATGCAGATCATCATTGCTCATCCATAGCGATCCCCGGCTGCCGAGAGTGATGATCAGGTTTTTCAGCCCACGCTTAAGCAACGACTGCCCGGCAAGTTTTACCTCTTCATCGCTGCTGACCGGCATACCCGTCAAAATTTCGAGTTCGGTTTCATTCGGCATAAAAAAGTCACACTTGCAGGCGTACTGAATATCCAGATTCGCGACGGCGGGCGCAGGATTCAGGATGACCTTAATGTCATGCTGACGGGCGAAGTCGATCGCGTAATAGACCGTTTCAGGCGGAATTTCGAGTTGCAGGATCATAAGCTGACACGCTTTCAGCGCATCAGCCGCGGCATCAATATCGGCGGGTTTTAACTGCTGATTGGCCCCCTTAACGATCAGGATACGGTTCTGCGACTGCTCATCGACAAAAATTGGCGCGACGCCACTTGAAGTGCCAGGCGCGGTAGTGACATAGCGCGTATCCACACCTTGCTGTTGCAGGTTCGCCACCGTGTTAGGAGCAAACAGATCGTCACCGACTTTGCTGATCATCATGACCTTACCGCCCAACTTCGCCGCCGCAACGGCCTGATTAGCCCCTTTTCCGCCGCAGCCGATGGCAAAATCAGGCGCTTCCAGGGTTTCTCCCGCCTTCGGTAGGTGGTTGGTATAGGTGATGAGATCCACCATATTCGACCCAATAACGGCTATCTCCATCATTTTCTCCCGGGTAGTTTTCAATCTTTAAATGTTATAAAAGTAACAATAACAATTCACATAAGTTAATTTTGTGACAAAAACCACATCCTGGAATGGTTATTAAAACGGTAAAATGAAGATTGACGCGATAGCTCAGTGTTATTATTTTAACAAAACAACATCAAACTGGAGATTGTCATGACCCTGCCTGCTCTGAGCTACGCCGACTATATCGACCATACTCTGCTCGCCGCTGACGCTACCGAAGCGCAAATTTGTCGTCTCTGTGCCGAAGCCAGACAGCATCATTTTTATGCGGTGTGCGTGAATGCCGGTTATGTGCCACTGGCAGCGCAATGTCTGGCCGACAGTGAAGTGAAAGTCTGTTCAGTCATTGGTTTCCCGCTGGGAGCAACCCTAACCACGGTGAAAGTCTTTGAAACCCAGGCCGCCATTGCTGCGGGTGCGCAGGAGATCGACATGGTGATTAATGTGGGCTGGCTGAAGAGTGACAATATGGCGGCGGTGGCAGCGGAGATTGCTGCGGTGCGCGAAGTTTGCGGGGCGATCCCATTAAAGGTAATATTGGAAACCTGCCTGCTTGATCAGACGCAAATCATTAAAATTTGTGAGATTTGTCGTGATTTGCAGGTCGCTTTTGTGAAAACTTCAACCGGTTTTAGCCATGGCGGTGCGCGCATTGAAGACGTACAGTTGATGAAAGCCAGCGTGGGTGACAAGGTCGCGGTGAAAGCTTCCGGTGCAGTGCGCGATCGTCAAACGGCGCAGGCGATGATTGACGCGGGCGCAACGCGCATTGGCACAAGTTCCGGCATCGCCATCGTCTCCGGCCAGGCGCCTTCCACTTCAGGATATTAAACACACAGAGATGACCATGGAAACCCGGCGCGACGAACGCATTTATAAGCTGGCTCAGGCGCTTAAGCGCACCGACAAACTGCACCTGAAAGACGCAGCACAACTGCTGGGCGTCTCCGAGATGACCATCCGCCGCGATTTGACGGAGCCAGCCTCCACGGTAGTGCTATTGGGTGGTTATATTGTCAGCGATCCGAAAAGCCACGCCGGGCACTATTTCATCTCAGATCAGCACGGGCAAAATGCCGCCAGAAAGCAGCGCCTGGCGCAGGCGGCCGCCAGTTTGATTAGTGAAAATGATACGGTATTTTTTGATTGCGGCACCACGCTGCCCTATATCGCTGATGCCATTCCTGACACTTTGCCCTTCACGGCCATATGCTGCGCGATGAATACCTTTCTGGCATTGAAAGAAAAACCAGCCTGCAATGTGATCTTAAGCGGTGGAGAATTTCATGCCGATAATGCCCTGTTCACACCCATTGGCGCGCATTCCATCCTTGACGATCTCTGTCCGACCCTGGCGTTTATCTCGGCGGCCGGCGTCGATAAAGATCAAGGCGCAACCTGCTACAACATCAACGAATTAGCCATGAAACACCACGCGATGTTGCGTGCATGTCAGCGAGTGCTGGTGGCAGACAGCAGCAAATATGGCAAAGTGCTGCCCGCCCGCATTGGCGAACTGCGGCGTTTTGATCTGCTGGTGAGTGATAGCGCGCCGGATCAGGCGCTGAAAAACTGGCTGACGCAACAAAACATTCCGCTGCGCCTGCCATAAACGATTAAGCCCAGCGGTTTTCAATCGCTTCACCATCCCGCAGGCGGCGTAAGTTATCACAGACGCCCGCCACATTTCCGGCCAGGGAAATATCGGTCACGCCGCCAATATGTGGTGTAGCGATAACGTTGTAGCTAAATACGACATCATTTGGCGCAGGCGGTTCTTGCCAGAACACATCAAGCCCGGCCCCGGCCAGTGTTTTATTTTCTAACGCGGCGATAAAAGCCGGCTTGTCGATCAAACCGCCACGACCAAGGTTAATCAAAAAGCTACCGTGCTTCATTTGATTCAGCGCGTTCGCATTAATGATGTTATGGGTTTGCGCATTATCCGGCAGGCTGAGTACCACAAAGTCAGCGCGTTCCAGTAGCTGCGGTAGCTGAGTCATATCGCCGACCCAATCCAGTCCGTGCTTTTCAGCAAATGCCGTATCGGCTTCACGCTTCACACCGATCATGCGCATCCCAAAGGGAGCCAGTCGTTTCGCCAGCGCTTTGCCGATGCCGCCTAATCCTACCAGCCCAACCGTTTTGCCCATCAAACCGATACCGACCGGTTGGCCGAGACGCTGCTGCGCCAGACATTGCGCGATTTCCTGATGACGACGCGCGAGGCCAATCATCATCCAGATACCAAGTTCAGCCACTGAATCTGCATTGCCGGAAGTATGAGAAGGCACGTTCGCCACCATAATGCCCTGCTGTTTTGCCGCGGCGGTATCCACGCTCTCCAGGCCAGTTCCGGCTTGCTGGATCAGTTTCAGGCGATCGGCGGTCGCTAACAGGCGAGCATCCACTTTGCACATGTCGGGAATCAACGCGTCAAAACCCGCCAGGCTTTCAGCCGCATGGCCTGCCGAGGCGACAAATTCGACATCCGGCATAGTCTGGCGAATCGACGCAATCAATCCACCCCAGGCATTTTCATCCGCTGCGATCAGCACTCTCATCTAACTTCCTCCGCTTATCAGGCAAAAATGCAGCATAGACTTGAGTTTGTGCGTAAATCAAACAGTTATCCTGAACTGCGGCACGCAACGGAAGAATCCCCGCCCCCCGGCTGTGATTAGACGGTGAAAAAGGCTAAACTTCGACATCATCCAAACGACAAACAGACCCAGAGGCTCAATACAACGTGGCTCAATTCGTCTATAGCATGCACCGCGTCGGCAAAGTTGTTCCGCCGAAGCGACATATTCTGAAGAACATCTCCCTTAGCTTTTTCCCTGGCGCGAAAATCGGCGTACTCGGCCTGAACGGCGCCGGGAAATCCACGCTGCTGCGCATCATGGCCGGCATCGATAAAGATATTGAAGGGGAAGCGCGCCCACAGCCAGGCATCAAAATTGGTTATCTGCCGCAGGAACCTCAGCTCAACCTGGAGCATACCGTTCGTGAATCGGTAGAAGAAGCGCTGGCAGAAGTCGTTGGCGCGTTAAAACGTCTGGACGAAGTGTATGCGCTTTATGCAGAAGAGGACGCAGACTTCGATAAGCTGGCCGCTGAGCAAGGCCGTCTGGAAGAGATTATCCAGGCGCACGATGGTCATAACCTTAATACTCAGCTGGAGCGCGCTGCCGACGCACTGCGCCTGCCAGACTGGGATGCGAAGATTGCCAACCTGTCAGGGGGGGAACGCCGCCGCGTGGCGCTATGTCGCCTGCTGCTGGAAAAACCAGACATGCTGCTGCTGGACGAACCGACCAACCACCTGGACGCAGAATCCGTGGCGTGGCTGGAACGCTTCCTGCACGATTTCGAAGGCACCGTGGTAGCCATCACCCATGACCGTTACTTCCTTGATAACGTCGCGGGCTGGATCCTGGAGCTGGATCGCGGCGAAGGTATTCCGTGGGAAGGTAACTACTCATCCTGGCTGGAGCAGAAAGATGCACGTCTGGCACAGGAAGCCTCTTCTGAAGCCGCACGTCGTAAATCCATTGAGAAAGAGCTGGAGTGGGTACGTCAGGGCACCAAAGGCCGTCAGTCCAAGGGCAAAGCCCGTCTGGCACGTTTTGAAGAGCTGAACAATACCGACTATCAGAAACGTAACGAAACCAACGAGCTGTTTATTCCGCCTGGCGCACGCCTGGGTGATAAAGTGCTGGAAGTCAGCCAGCTGCGTAAGTCCTACGGTGATCGTGTGCTGATTGACGATTTATCGTTCTCAGTACCGAAAGGTGCCATCGTTGGCATCATCGGGCCTAACGGCGCGGGTAAATCCACCCTGTTCCGCATGATGTCGGGCCAGGAGCAGCCTGACTCCGGCAGCATTGTGCTGGGAGATACCGTTAAACTGGCCTCCGTCGATCAGTTCCGCGACAGCATGGATAATTCGAAAACTGTCTGGGAAGAAGTGTCCGGCGGCCAGGACATCATGCGTATCGGCAACACCGAGATGCCAAGTCGCGCCTACGTGGGTCGCTTTAACTTTAAGGGCGTCGATCAGGGTAAACGTGTAGGCGAACTTTCCGGCGGTGAGCGTGGTCGCTTGCACCTCGCTAAACTGCTGCAGGTTGGCGGCAATATGTTGCTGCTTGATGAACCGACCAATGATCTGGACATCGAAACCTTGCGCGCACTGGAAAATGCCCTGCTGGAGTTCCCAGGCTGCGCCATGGTGATCTCGCATGACCGCTGGTTCCTTGACCGTATTGCCACCCATATTCTGGATTACCAGGATGAAGGCAAGATCGCGTTCTTTGAAGGCAACTTCACCGAATACGAAGAGTACAAAAAACGCACGCTGGGCGCCGACGCGCTGGAGCCGAAGCGTATCAAGTACAAACGTATGATGAAATAAGCTGTTGATGAGTGGGGGGAGAGGTATCTCTCCTCCTACTTTCCTGACGCGGATCAGTAGCGTTAAAAAAGAGCGTTTTCCCCTTTTCCGCTTACCTCTTTTCACGCCTCAGCAAAAACGGCATGACGGGAAGACCGGCCTGGTGATGCCGTTATCTGGCGGCGTGCCTGGTATGATAAATGTCATCCCCTTCATCCTTGCCGTGACGGGAATTGCCGGGCGTACCAGCCGATCTTATTCACCCCCATCTTTCATAATTAAAGGGAGCGTATTCGATGCTCCCTTTAACACAAGTCTTACACCATATTGTGATTGCCATTGCAATTTAGCTAAAAAGAGGGGTGTCCGTTTCGACATAGCATACGTTGGAATTGACAGCTCCTCTCAACCTGCCATAACGTTCCCGCCAAATATTTAATTTCCCTTAATGGAATAAGGCCTACCCTCATGAATATAAATAAAATGCAAATAGATCGCATATTGAATAATAACGTTGTGATTACGCTTGGGGAGAACAAACAGGAAACAGTGGTGATGGGTAAAGGCATCGGCTTTCAAAAAAAAAAGGGCGAATCGATTAATCCAGACCTGATCGAAAAAGTCTTCTCACTCAACACGCCCTATAGCGATCATTTTAAATTCTTACTTGAACAAGTTCCGGCGAGTTGTATTAGTGCAGCGGAAGAAATTATCGAGCTGGCTAAAAATCGGCTGAAAACTAAGCTGCATGCCAGCGTAATAATTTCTCTTGCCGATCACCTTAATTATGCTTTACAACGCTTTGCTGAAAATATCATCATCCCCAATACATTACAGTGGGAAATAAAAAAGCTGTACTCTTCCGAATACGCCATCGGTAAAGCATCCATTCAGATTATTAATCGTCATACTGGCGTATTGCTTCCTGACGATGAAGCCGGATATATCGCTCTGCATCTTGTTAACGCTCAGTTAAATGACAATATGCAGAACACCATGAAAATAACCCGTTTTATCCAGGATATTCTCAGTCTGGTGCAGTATCATTTTACGCTGGAATACAATGAGGATGCATTAAGCTATCAGCGTTTCATCACTCACCTTAAATTCTTTGCTCAGCGTATTTTTGATCGTAATGTTGTCAATAATGACAACGCGTCCCTGCCACAACTGGTAAGAAAAAAGTATGTCACCTCACACCAATGCGCAGAAAAAGTCAGTAAATACATTGCATTACATCATGACTATATCTTAACACAAGACGAACTTATGTTCCTGACCATACACATTGAGCAGTTGAGAAAATGATTTCTACGCCGCTAAAGAGGGCTGTAATCAAGTCCCTGTGAAGCAACTCACATTTAAGTAACTTTCATAAAAAAACACTTGAACAAGTAAAAAAATTACATTTATATATCGTTCACAACAGGATTGTTATCTTCACGTAGTGTCAGACGTGTCGAGCAAAACCTAACTAAAGCCTCCCGCTTTTATCTACTCCGGGTCGCCAAAGTTAGGTTTTTTTTTGCTTCAAATTCGCGTAGTCAGTTATCCGACAAGAGGTTAATTCATGGGATATGCTATTTTATGCGATGAAATTATCGCAGGCGTTGGCGGTCGGGATAATGTTATCAGTGTTATTCACTGCGCGACGCGTTTACGTTTCAAACTGAAAGACAACCGCCGGGCGAACATCGACGAGCTTAAGGCGTGCGCGGGAATTATTACCGTTGTTGAGAGCGGCGGTCAATTTCAGGTAGTTATTGGTAGCCACGTCGGAGAAGTATATCAATGCCTGGCATCACGTTATTTTCCAGAAAATGAAAGCATGCATTCTGGCGAAGAAGCCTCGGAAGATGTACCAAAACCCAAAGGATTTAAAGCACTACTTAATGCTGCGGTAGATATTATATCCAGCATATTCGCACCACTGCTGGGTATATTAGTCGCAGCCGGACTCATTAAAGGTGTATTGATCCTTGCGGTGTTATTTCACTGGCTAGATAAAGCCAGCGGCACTTATAAAATTATCTTCGCCGCCAGCGATGCCGCGTTCTTTTTCATGCCGATTCTTCTGGGATATACGGCGGGTAAAAAATTTGGCGGCAACCCTCTCGTCACGCTGGTTCTGGGAGCCGCGCTGGTTCACCCTTCGATGATCGAGATTTTTAACGCCACACAGGCCGATCCTAAACTGCATTTCAGTTTTCTGGGCCTGCCCGTGACCTTTATCAACTACAGCTCTACGGTTATCCCGGTAATTTTCGCCGCCTGGTTCAGCTGCTGGCTTGAGAAACGTTTCAATCGCTGGCTGCATGCCTCGATAAAATCATTCTTCACGCCGTTTTTATGCCTGACTATCACTCTGCCCGCCACTTTCCTGCTGATTGGGCCACTGGCGACCGACTTCAGTCTCGGCCTTGGCCGCGGTTACATGTGGATCTGGCAGCTCAACCTGATGATTGCCGGCGCCGTATTCGGTGCGATGTGGCAAATTTGTGTGATATTCGGGCTGCATTGGGGACTGGCACCGCTGATGATCAACAACCTGTTGACCCGTGGGGTTGATACAATTTCGCCGCTGGTGCAGCCCGCCGTATGGGCGCAGTCTGGCGCAACGCTGGGCGTGCTGCTGCGCACCCGTAATTCCAGACTCAAAAGTCTGGCGGGTCCGTCGTTTATCTCCAGTATCTTTGGTATCACCGAACCCGCCGTCTACGGCGTCAACCTGCCGCTAAAACGGCCCTTTATCTTTGGCTGCATCGGTGGCGCGCTCGGCGGAGCCATCACCGGCTACTACCACGGCACCGCTTATGCCTTTGGCGCGCTGGGCATCTTTGGCTTCCCGTCATTTATCTCACCAAACGGCGTCGACAGCGGATTCTGGGGCATCTTGATCGGCTCGCTTGCCGCCTTCCTGTTCGCCTTCATCAGCAGCTGGCTGTATGGCGTGCCAGACGACCAACCCGAGAAGCCCGAGAAACTGCGTTCTCTGTCTACGACCTGACGTAACCCCATTTTACGCTGACCGAAATAGTGCGTGAGCCCGGCTCATGCAGGATTACTGCGCTCTTTTTTCACCATAAACGAGAAGGAATACACGATGAAAACCACATTCCCGACTGATTTCCTCTGGGGCGGCGCACTGGCCGCCAATCAGGTAGAAGGTGCCTATGACGTTGCCGGAAAAGGCCTTTCAACTTCTGACTATCAGCCACACGGCCTGATGTATCCGGCGACCGAACGCCCTGCCGGGGAGTTTAACCTCAAGGAGATCGCGATCGATTTCTATCATCGCTATCCGCAGGATATTGCGCTCTTTGCCGAGATGGGCTTCAAGACCCTGCGCACCTCCATCGCCTGGACGCGCATCTACCCGCGCGGTGATGAAGACGTGCCTAACGAAGAAGGCCTGGCTTTCTACGATGCGCTGTTCGACGAGATGCTCAAATACGGTATTCAGCCGCTTATCACCCTCTCCCACTACGAGATGCCTTACCATCTGGCTAAACATTACGGCGGCTGGGGCAATCGTAAGACCATCGGCTTCTTTGAACGCTATGCCACCACCGTCTTCAAGCGCTACCAGCACAAGGTGAAATACTGGCTGACGTTCAACGAGATTAACGTGTCGCTGTTCTCGTGCTTCACCGGGCTGGGACTGCCAGAGGGCAGCAGCGAACAGGCTGTCTATCAGGCCGTGCATCATCAACTGGTGGCCAGCGCCCGTGCGGTGAAGGCCTGTCATCGCATCATTCCCGATGCCAAAATCGGCAACATGGTTGCCGCCATGCCGTACTATCCCCTGACCTGTCATCCCGACGATTTACTTGAGGCACAGCGCAAAGAGCGCGAATGGCTGTTCTTCTTCGACGTGCAGGCACGCGGCGACTATCCGAGCCATATCCAGCGCCGTTTCAAAGAAAAAAACATCGTGCTCGAAATCAGCCCACAGGACAAAGAAGACCTGCGCGAAACCATCGATTTCCTGTCCTTCAGCTACTACATGAGCAGTTGTGCCTCCGCCGATAGAGACAAGCAACAGGCTACCGGCAACATTCTCAAGATGATCCCCAACCCTTACCTGTCGGCATCGGAATGGGGCTGGCAGATCGATCCGGCGGGCCTGCGTCATCTGCTGAATCAGCTGTGGGATCGCTATCAGAAACCGCTGTTTATCGTCGAAAACGGGCTGGGTGCCAAAGACCGCATTGAGGCCGACGGCAGCATTCAGGACGACTACCGCATCGCCTACCTCAATGACCATCTGGTGCAGGTTCATGAGGCGATTGCCGACGGCGTCGATGTGTTGGGCTACACCTGCTGGGGCCCGATAGACATCGTCAGTGCCTCAACCAGTGAGATGTCCAAACGCTACGGTTTCATCCACGTTGACCGCGACGATCACGGCGAAGGCACCCTACAGCGCCGTCGTAAGAAGAGCTTTGGCTGGTACAAACAGGTGATTGCGACCGACGGCGAATCGCTGGTGAGAGAGGCAAAAAATGAAAAGTAAGCCGCTTCTGCTGACCGCGTTGTTAATGAGTATCGGCGGGCTGGCGCAGGCCGCCGACAGCGATTGCGCCCGCTTTGACACGTTGCTGCCAAAGGGCCCAGAGACACCGAGTATTGGCTCGGTGTGCGACACCGTCTTCCCCGAATGGGGCAGACTGCGTCAGGACATGGCGGATAACGGCTTCTTTGCTCAGGTTCAGCTGCTGACCAATCTGACCTATGACGTGGCGGGTAACTGGAAGAACCCGCCGAGCTACGTTGGACAGCGACTCACCACTGGTAACGTGGTGAGTACCAACGTGACCTATGACCTGTCTCGTATTGGTTTCACCGATAATGCCCAACTTAATCTGGGCGTGATGTATGCCTATAATAACTATCGCGGCAACGGGCAGGACGGCCACGTTGCCATCAGCGAATTGTCGGTGTATCAACCGCTGTTCCATAACCGGGTTATTCTGCACTACGGTTATTCTGCCTGGTTAAGCTATTTTTATGGCCTGTATCTCGGCAGCAGCACCGCGTCCTCAGCGCTTGGCCCCACCAGCGTGATGCTCAATCAGGCCGGTCTAACCAGCCTGAAACCCAGCCCAGGATTTGACGTGCGGCTGCTGTCTGAAAATAAACGCTGGTACGATCATTTTGGCGTCTCACGAAGCCAAAGCTCTGACGGATTAGAATCGGATTCGAAATACAACACCTACGGACTGCGCTGGAAAGTGCCTGATGCCGGTACACTAGCCATTAACGAAATGGGTTATCGCGTCAATTCGGATTACGGTTTGCCGATGATGTGGGTACGCGGTGGCTCGGTTTATAACAAAACGCCTTACTTCAACTACAACTCCGGGCAAGACGAAGATAATACCTGGTCACACTATCTTGCCGCGACCCGTCAGCTGACACAGCCCGACAGCAGTCTGCCGTTCCGTGGCTGGTATATCGACGGCAAAACTAACTACGCACCGCAGAACCGCAACGTGTTCAATGCCGATGCATCGTTAACCTTGTTCAGCATCGGGCCATTTGATTCACGGCCGTCGGACATGCTGTCGTTCGGCCTGGCCTATAACAAGTTCAGCGATGACGCCAGGCGCTACTTCGAGCGACACAACCAGCGCGCCGAGCGTTTCAGCACCACGGCATCAACGGCATATACTCTACGGATTACAAACGGGATTTACTGGACCAATCAGCTGGCATGGACGCACCATCCTTCTGTCACGCCGAAGGAAGATGACGCCTGGAACCTGCTGACGCAGATTGTGGTTAATTTGTAGTTTGCGGCAGGCGGGAAGGTTGACAGATTTTTGTTCAGGATGATGTTTCACGCGAGGCTTTCCCGCGCCCCGGCGAGGCAAGCTGCATCTCGTCGTAGGTTAAAAAATTGCGCCTCCATTGCTTTGTGCGTAAAGGCGGATCATCATCCAGCCCCTTTTATTCAGAGAAGAAAGGCGTGTGCTCATTTAAGCAGAAAGACCAGCACGAATTTCCTCGCGCTCAGCCAGTGTCAGATGCGCCACCGTCCCCTGCGTTCATTGAGTTTTATCCCGCCAGTTTCTCTTAGCATGCTGAATATGCCCCTGGTGTCGGTTCCAGGATTTTAGCTATCTCACTAAATTCCTTACTATTCTTCCGCAACTCAAAAACGAGCAATTTTCCTTAGCCGTAAATGTCCGCCTCATTCAAAAAATCTCTGCCACACTTCATTTCCACCTATGTGTTGCCTTGATCAATTGAATCTACAATCAATTAGCGATAAAACGCTGTAAACACCGTCGATTGCAAGGCGAACTCAATAAACTTTACCAGCGCTGGCGAGTTTAGCTTGCGGCTCGGGTACACCAGCCACAGCTCATTACCTTCCATTTCCCATTCCGGCAGTACGCGTACTAAACGATGGTCAGCCATGGCGCCCTCGGTTAAAAAACGCGGCAGCAGCGTAATGCCCGCGTCGCCTAATGCACATTCGCGCGCGTAAACCAGATTATCAGTCAGATGGCCCGGCGGTAGCAGCCAGCGGTAATACTCTTTTTCCTGCTTCAACACCCATTCATTCCATGCACGATGGGCGATACAGCGATGAGCAGCCAGCTGTTGCGGATGAGTAATGAGCGGATGTTGTTCAAGGTAACTTTTCGATGCCACCAGCGTCCGTTCGCAATAGCCAACCCGACGACCGATCAAGGATGATTCTTGCGGCTGCCCGGTACGCAACGCAATGTCAAAGCCATCCTGTACTAAATCGCGAATATCATCTGAGACCGAGACGTCTAACATCACGTCAGGATAACGCTGCAAAAATTCCGCGTTACAGCGCGCCAGCAGCGTGGCGCCAATACCCGCCGGGCTGGTAATGCGCAGCCGCCCACTGGGATTTTCACGCAGATTAGCCATCGTCTGGTCGGCGCGTTCGCTGGCCTGCATCATTTCCTGACAGTGCAGCAGATACCGTTCCCCCGCAAAGGTCAGTTTGAGCTGGCGTGTGGTGCGGTTGAGTAAACGGATGCCGAGACGTTGCTCCAGATGACTGATACGCTGACTCATGCTGGATTTGGGTAATCCGACACGTTGCGCCGCAGCGGTAAAGCTGCCGCATTCTGCTACCAGGGCAAACAGCGCCATATCCTGCCACTGACGAAACGTCATTGTTCACCTCAGACGAACACGCTATGAAAGATTGTCCATCTTATCATCATGAAATCGAGCTTCTACACTTAAGCCATCCAAACAGGAGAACAAATATGACGATTCGCGCTATTGCTGTTAATCCAGAACATCCACAAGAATTTATCGAAATTAACCCGGAAACACCGACACCCGGCGAATACGACCTTCGCGTAGAAGTGAAAGCCGCCTCCGTAAATCCGGTTGATACCAAAGTGCACAAAGGAGCGGTTAAGAACGGCTTACAGTTGCCGCGCGTTTTAGGTTGGGATGCGAGCGGCGTGGTGCTGGAGGTTGGCAGCAAAGTCAGCAATTTTAAGCCTGGCGATGAAGTGTATTATGCCGGTGACATTACGCGTCCCGGCAGCAACAGTAGCCAACAGCTGATCGATGCACGCATTACCGGCCACAAGCCGCAAAGCCTCGACTGGGCAGCGGCGGCGGCGATCCCGCTGACTGCGCTGACCGCCTGGGAAGGATTATTTGAACGTCTTAACCTGCAAAACGCAACGGAAGATCAAACGCTGCTGATCGTTGGCGGCGCGGGCGGTGTAGGATCACTGGCGATCCCGTTTGCGAAATTGCGCAGTAACGTAAAAGTGATCGCCACCGCATCCCAGCAGGACTCAGCACAATGGTGCCGCGATCGCGGAGCGGATCAGGTCATCAATTATAAAGATATGATCGGCGAGCTGGAAAAACTTGGGCTTAAGCAGGTTGATTATATTTTCTGCCTGAATGATACCGATGGTCACTGGGAAACCATGGCCCAGCTGATCGCACCGCAAGGACACATTTGTACCATCGTAGAAAATGAACATCCGCTGTCGATGGATCAGTTGAAACTGAAAAGCGCTGCGCTGCATTTTGAATTTATGTATACCCGCAGCATGTTCACCACGCCAGATATGGCGCGTCAGGGTGAAATTCTGGACACCGTGGCTGAGTTGCTGGATGCAGGAAAGCTACAAACTACGCTGAATGAAACGTTACAGGGATTAAGCGTTGAGACGTTGAAGGCCGCGCATCAACGCGTGCTGGAAGGTCATATGCGCGGCAAGGTGGTGATAGTTTATTAATTAGAGGGTTTCGCCCCGCCTGGACCTCTTCGACTGATGGGGCGGGCCGGGGGAGGAAGAGCGGACAATA
>NZ_JASUAZ010000044.1:0-29628 GCF_030283135.1 Mixta mediterraneensis
TTCTTTCTGAGAAGTTTTTCTCCGGCGGCTCAGTCTCCCGAACCTGCCAGCACGTCATACCGTAAGCCGGTGTGCCGTGTCAGTGGAGGCGCATTATAGGGAGTTGTTCGGCATGCGCAACCGATAAATTCAATAAAAATACGCGTTCGCTGCATTCCACAGCAAAGTCCCGCCTTATACGCAGTTACACACAGGGTTATCCACATTTTCCGATTGTGCGAATTTAGGCAAGCATCACGCAAACGTTTTCGCTACAATGCCCCGCGATGTGACGGACACCCCTTTTCGAGGCGTTACCTGAAGTTTTCTTTCTCTTTATATATAAAAGAGATCATTAAGCTTGATGTAACGCTCTTATTTACGCGAAACAAAGCCAAGGGATAAAACCACCATGCAACAACGTCGTCCTGTACGCCGCGCTCTGCTCAGTGTTTCTGATAAAGCCGGCATTCTCGAGTTTGCTCAGGCGCTTTCCAACCGCGGTGTCGAACTGCTCTCCACGGGTGGCACAGCTCGCCTACTGGCTGATGCAGGCCTTCCTGTCACTGAAGTGTCTGACTATACCGGTTTCCCAGAGATGATGGATGGACGTGTCAAAACGCTGCACCCGAAAGTACATGGCGGCATTCTGGGCCGTCGTGGCCAGGATGATGCCATTATGGCGCAGCACTCTATTAGTCCCATCGATATGGTGGTCGTTAACCTGTATCCCTTTGCGCAAACTGTCGCTCGTGAGGGTTGTTCACTGGAAGATGCAGTAGAAAACATCGATATTGGTGGCCCGACGATGGTGCGCTCTGCTGCGAAAAACCATAAAGATGTCGCGATTGTCGTTAAGAGCAGCGACTACGAAGCCATCGTGGCCGAGCTGGATGCCAACGAAAACTCCCTGACACTGGCGACCCGTTTCGATCTGGCGATCAAAGCCTTTGAACATACTGCTGCCTATGACAGCATGATTGCCAACTATTTCGGTAGCCTGGTTCCTGCTTACCATGGCGAAAGTAAAGAACCGGCTGGCCGCTTCCCGCGGACCCTTAATCTGAACTTCATCAAAAAGCAGGATATGCGTTACGGCGAAAACAGCCACCAGGATGCGGCGTTCTATATAGAAGAGAATGTGCAGGAGGCTTCCGTTGCAACTGCATTACAGGTTCAGGGCAAGGCGCTGTCTTACAATAATATCGCCGATACGGATGCCGCACTGGAATGCGTAAAAGAATTTAGCGAACCCGCCTGTGTCATCGTTAAGCACGCTAACCCTTGCGGTGTCGCGGTGGACACTTCTCTTCTCGCGGCTTATGAGCGCGCTTACCAAACAGATCCAACGTCAGCCTTCGGCGGTATTATTGCCTTTAACCGTGAGCTGGACGAAGCAACGGCGCAAGCGATTATCAGTCGCCAGTTTGTCGAAGTGATTATTGCGCCTTCTGCAACTGAAGCCGCACTGAAGGTCACGTCTGGCAAGCAAAACGTTCGCGTCCTGATTTGTGGTCAATGGCAGGAACGCGTTAAAGGTCTGGATTTCAAACGTGTCAATGGCGGTTTGCTGGTACAGGATCGCGATTTGGGCATGACTGAAGCCAGCCAATTGCGCGTAGTCAGTAAGCGTCAGCCAACCGAACAGGAACTGCGTGATGCGCTGTTCTGCTGGAAAGTCGCGAAATTCGTTAAATCGAATGCCATTGTTTACGCACGCGACAATATGACCATTGGCATTGGCGCCGGTCAGATGAGCCGCGTTTACTCCGCCAAAATTGCCGGGATTAAAGCCGGTGATGAAGGACTGGAAGTAAAAGGTTCTGCAATGGCATCTGATGCTTTCTTCCCGTTCCGGGACGGGATTGATGCTGCTGCCGCTGTTGGCGTGAGCTGCGTAATTCAACCGGGCGGTTCCATTCGTGATGATGAAGTCATTGCTGCCGCCGATGAACACGGCATTGCAATGATCTTTACTGAAATGCGACATTTCCGTCATTAATCGTCTGGAGAATTAACAATGAAAATTTTAGTTATCGGTAATGGCGGACGTGAACACGCGCTGGCATGGAAGGCCGCGCAATCGCCGCTGGCTGAAACTGTATTTGTTGCGCCGGGTAACGCAGGCACTGCCTTAGAACCTGCGCTGCAAAACGTTGCTATCAACCCGACCGATATAGCTGGCCTGCTGGAATTTGCCCAGCGTGAAAAAATTGATCTGACGATTGTCGGGCCTGAAGCGCCCTTAGTAATTGGCGTGGTTGATACTTTCCGCGCCGCAGGTCTGAAAATTTTCGGCCCAACGCAAGCCGCTGCGCAGCTGGAAGGCTCCAAAGCTTTCACGAAAGATTTCCTCGCTCGCCATAAAATTCCCACCGCGGAATATCAAAATTTTACCGAAGTCGAACCTGCGCTGGCCTACCTGCGCGAAAAAAGCGCGCCTATTGTCATTAAAGCGGATGGACTCGCAGCCGGTAAAGGGGTGATCGTTGCGATGACGTTGCAGGAAGCAGAAGATGCCGTGCACGATATGCTGGCGGGTAATGCCTTCGGTGACGCGGGTCACCGCATCGTTATTGAAGAGTTCCTGGATGGCGAAGAAGCCAGTTTTATTGTGATGGTTGATGGCGAGCATGTATTGCCCATGGCCACCAGTCAGGATCACAAACGTGTCGGCGATGGTGATACCGGTCCAAATACTGGCGGCATGGGCGCTTACTCCCCGGCTCCGGTAGTGTCTGATGAGATCCACCAGCGCGTGATGGACCAGGTTATCTGGCCTACCGTACGTGGTATGGCAGCAGAAGGTAACGTCTATACCGGTTTTCTGTATGCAGGGTTAATGATCGATCCGTCAGGTCAGCCGAAAGTGATCGAATTCAACTGTCGCTTTGGCGATCCGGAAACGCAACCGATCATGCTGCGCCTTCAGTCGGATCTGGTGGATCTTTGCCTGGCTGCCTGTGAAAGCAAACTGGACAAGAAAGATTCGCAGTGGGATCCGCGTCCCGCGCTGGGTGTCGTGCTGGCAGCCGGTGGCTATCCCGGCAACTACAGCACGGGTAATCAGATCCATGGATTGCCGCTTGAAGAAACCGCCGATGGCAAAGTTTTCCATGCGGGAACGCGTCTTGCAGATGATTTGGTACTGACTAACGGTGGTCGCGTACTGTGTGTGACGGCATTAGGAGACGATGTTGCCGCAGCTCAGAAGCGCGCTTATGAACTGGCACAGCCCATATCATGGCAAGGCAGTTTCTGCCGGCGCGATATTGGCTACCGCGCCATTAACCGCAAATAAGCAAAAAAGGGGCATTCGTGTCCCTTTTTATTGTCTTATAAATCTGCTTCTTTTGGCTGCTCTGCGCAGTCATTACGCTGACTTACCAGCAAAAGCTGAACACCTTCCGGTGCTTCCAGCCATGAAACCATTAACGGTATTTTTGCCCCGCGCTGCTGCTGCGCCAGTGTCTGTAATGCGTTTGCATCAAAGGCTGGCGTAACCTGCTGTCCTTCACAGGTCTGAACGGTATGACTACCTTGCCAGTGTCCTTGTTTGAGCAACACCTGACCACTTAACAGCACATCACTGACTTTACGCATACGTTGTGCGTCGAACTTATACAGCTCAACGGCATCCGGGCTAACAGCCTCACGCCGTCCTGCAAGCTGACGCTGCATAAAATTCAAATGACCTTTCTGATCAAAACGCAGCGTAACATCATCCGTCTGTTTACCCCTCACTTTTCGCTGTACGCTGATCAAGGCATCTTCCAGCCAGATATAATCGGTGGTTTCAACCATATCGCTATTAAAAGGCGTGAAAATGGTGTGCAGGTGAATCGACTGATGGTCACTATTCTTGCGCCAGATGCGCACGGCACCGCGATCGGCAAGATAACCACTGGCAGAAAAAGCCGGAATATCGGCAGTTGAACTGCATCCAGTAAAGAAGAGAGGGAGGATCAGAGCGGTTAAACGCTGGTACAGCGGAGACATGGTAGTTGGCCTCTTAAACAAAAGGGGCGAAAACGCCCCCTGTTTTAAGGCTTGACCGCAGTGCGACGACTTACTTAACGGCGTCTTTCAGCGCTTTACCAGACACGAATGCCGGTACGTTTGCTGCAGCGATTTTGATCTCTTTGCCAGTCTGCGGGTTGCGACCGGTACGCTCAGCGCGGTGGTTCACTTTAAAAGTACCAAAACCAACCAGTTGTACAGCATCACCATCTTTCAGAGACTCAGTGATCGCAGCCAGAGTAGATTCCAGCGCTGCCTTAGCCTGTGTTTTAGACAGGTCAGCTTTTTCCGCGATCACATCAATCAGTTGAGTCTTGTTCATAAGTTATCCTTAAAGTGTATTTATCGCTTGCTAAGCAACGAGTGCGAGGGAAAAGCCATATTCTGGCACTCTTCAGCCTGCACGCACCGATAGCCACAATTTTCAGCCCCCCAAATGTAGACCAGACAGGGGGCCGATGTGAAGCCTCCAGGCGCGGTAATTCGGGCCTGAAGTCACGTTTTCTCGCCTTATTGCTGGAATTTTATACCGATGTTACTGATTCCCGCTTCACGCAGGTCCGCTCGAAGTCCTTTGATCAATTCAAGGTCACGCTCTTCGCAGCCTGCGAGCAGGCGAAAAATCTCCCATTGCAGGTCCCATTCATCAATGACGGCGGGGTTTTCACGTAGCTCTTCGTCAGTCATTTCACGACCTGTCTGCGTCATTTCCAGCATCGCTACAGTGGTGATCGAACTCTCGCTGACGTTAATCGCATGCTCCAGCGTTTCACCGCTTAACTGCGCATGCAGCACTTCACTTAACGCCACGCAGGCATCGATAGCGGGATAAACGCCATAGACTTCAAAAGCATCACCGTCAGGAATAGCGGCTTCCAGCTTTTCAAGTTGGCTGTCGAAATTGATTTTCGCGTCTTTGACCGTGAGGTTTTCCCAAATTAAATCGAGAATACGACGATAAAGCGCCGGATCGGCAAACTGCGTCTGCGCGCAAAAAGCCCAATAATTGGGAAACATGCGTTCGCAAAGACAGGCCATAAAAGTCAAATGCTGCCAGCTTTCCAGCTTCGCCAGACGCAGGTGAACGGGGTTTTGTAACATGAAGGTGGCTCTTATTCATTTAGCTGGCGGCAGTGTATCGCAAAAATGCCGCATAAACAGTGTTAAAGCGCGTTTTGCCAGCGCTGGAAAGCCGTTCGGTTTGAGGCAACGGCATCTGCCCACCGCGTAGGCTCAGGCAAACGATAGCCGCGCATACAGTTTTCTACCCAATGCAGCGCGCTGTCGAGACTCACGCGATGCCCTGTGGCAATAAACAGCGGATTGCAACGCAGCTTGCTACGCCATACCCAGCCAATCTGCTCACCTTTATCGATCAGAGGCTGACGGCTGCCTGGCTGTGCATCAACATCCTCATAACGGCCACACAAACGACGTTTTGCTACACCGATAGTGGGTACATCCACCAGCAAACCAAAATGGGATGCCACACCAAGGCGACGGGGGTGTGAAATGCCGTGGCCATCCACAAACAGCAGATCAGGCTTTTGTTCAAGCAACTGCCAGGCCGCCAGCAGGGCTGGATATTCACGAAAGGAGAGAAAGCCTGGGATATACGGCATGGTGGTTTCAATGCGTGCGATACGGTGTTCGACCAGCTTTAAGGAGGGATACTCCAGGAGGACCATAGCGGCACGCGTAACCGTGCCATCCTGCTCAAAGCCGACGTCCGCACCGCCAATAAAACGCGGCGGCAGCACGTCAAAATCATCCTCCCGCACCACATCAGCGGCACGTTGAAGTTGCTCAGCACGTAGTGCGGCGATATCCATTTTTACTCCTGATGCCAGGGTCGAGACAAGCGATGCACCGCTTCAACAAACGCACCCGCGTGTTCAGGTGGGACGTCCTGATGAATGCCGTGACCAAGGTTAAACACGTGTCCCTCACCTTTGCCAAAACCTTCCAGAATTCCGGCAACTTCCTGTTCAATGCGTGCAGGCGGTGCATACAGCATAGAAGGATCCATATTTCCCTGCAAAGAGACTTTGTCGCCTACGCGGCGGCGGGCATCACCTATATCCGTCGTCCAGTCAAGACCCAGTGCATCACAGCCAGTTTCCGCCATCGCTTCCAGCCATTGTCCCCCACCTTTAGTGAACAGGGTAATCGGTACGCGGCGACCTTCGTTTTCGTGCAGCACGCTGTCGACGATTTTATGCATGTAATAAAGTGAAAATTCGCGATAATCGCGACCGGTAAGTACACCGCCCCATGTATCGAACACCATCACCGATTGTGCCCCGGCGCGGATCTGCGCATTCAGATACAAAATGACGCTATCCGCCAGTTTATCCAGCAGCGCATGCAGAGTTGTGGGATCGGCATACATCATCTTTTTAATTTTAGTGAAAGCTTTGCTGCTGCCGCCTTCAACCATATACGTTGCCAGTGTCCAGGGGCTGCCTGAAAAGCCAATCAGCGGGACTGCGCCTTGCAGATTCTTGCGAATAGTACGCACCGCGTTCATTACATAACCCAGTTCTTGTTCTGGGTCAGGAACCGGCAGGCGTTCAACATCGGCACGGCAGGTAACAGGGTTTGAGAAGCGCGGGCCCTCACCGGCTTCAAAGTACAGGCCGAGACCCATTGCATCGGGGATGGTCAGAATATCGCTGAAAAGGATCGCTGCGTCCAGCGCATAGCGGCGTAGCGGTTGCAGCGTCACCTCACAAGCCAGCTCGGCGTTTTTACATAGCGACATAAAATCACCCGCTTCGGCGCGGGTCGCTTTGTACTCCGGTAAGTAACGCCCGGCTTGTCGCATCATCCAGACCGGTGTGACATCAACCGGCTGACGTAACAGGGCGCGCAGGTAACGATCATTCTTCAGTTCATTCATTTTAAGGCTCTCTCAATTTCAGGCGCGTAGTGTAGCACTTTCCTTATGCACCGGCGCGGCAGATGGCTACGGTGTCTTCTATCAGACGGCGCGCCACAGTGCCAGGCGGCGGTAATACTGGCAGCGCGTCATAGCGGAACCAGGCGGCATCCAGCAGCTCCTTGCCATCATGTTGCAGTTCGCCACTGTCATATTCCGCCATAAAAGCCACCATGAGCGACTGCGGAAAAGGCCAGGGTTGAGAAGTCACATAGCGTACATTTTTTACCCGCACGTTACTCTCTTCCATCACTTCACGCGCGACAGCTTGTTCCAGGGTTTCGCCCACTTCGACGAATCCCGCCAGCACGGTATAAACGTTATTGCGATGCCGCGCGTGATTCGCCAACAAAATTTCCTCACCACGCCGTATGGCAACAATGATACAGGGTGCAATTTGTGGGTAATAACGTTCACGACAATGGCTGCACAAACAGGCGAACTCAAGTTTGCTACGGTGCATTTCGTGGCCGCAATAGCCGCACCATCGATGGGAACGATAAAATTCAGCCAGCTGAACACCCCGTCCGGCAAGTTGAAATAACCCAACCTCTTCATCAATTAATTGCCGTACCGACAGCATACTCTCGGCACGCGATTCGCAGATGAGCCAGACTTTTTCACCTTGCCACTCGCCAATGACCTGACCTTTACTGCCGACTAAGCCAAACTTCTTTGCAGTTCCATGCGGCAAATCGCCCTGCGGTAGCCAAAGTTTTTGCTCATGGCTGACAACCCACCATCCAGCGTCTACGCTTGAGATCTCGCATTGCATTTTTTTCGTCATCCTTAGCGTTAAACAACACGCTGAAGTCCTGATGTTAAGTGTGTAGACAAACAACTATAACTCACATGGAGTTAGATATGCTTAACCAGTTAGACGTACTGACCGAGCGCGTAGGTGGCAGCAGCGAACTCATCGATTCGTGGCTTGAAGCCCGTCGTCAGCTCCTGGTCGCTTATTACCATTTAATAGGAATGAAACCTAACAAAGAGGCGTTAACGACGCTGGATGAACAGGCGCTGGATAATTTTTGTCACGGCTTAGTCGACTACCTTTCTGCCGGGCATTTCAGTATTTACGAGCGCGTGGTGAGCGAAATGAATGGCGACAACCCAATGATTGCTGCAGCACAGTTCTATCCGCCGCTTGAGGCAAATACTGAACGTCTGATGCAGATCTATGATGGTCACTTACAGCAATCGATTGACGATGATAACTGCATGACTTTCCAGCAAGCCCTGTCTGAAGTGGGGGAAGTCCTGGAAGCACGCTTCACGCTGGAAGATAAATTGATTCAACTCACATGGGATCACCAGCTGGCGCGCCCACCGGTAGCTAACGATAATCACCTCACTCGCCCCGCTTAGCGTTAAGCGCATGTAAATATCTTGTGATTATCTATCAGCCCTTCTATGCTGGATGGGTTTTGACGACGAAAGTCTGATAAACCCGTTTTTAATTTCTTGTCGGAGTGCCTTAGGGCTGAGACCGTTCATTCGGGATCCGCGGAACCTGACCAGGTTAGAACCTGCGTAGGGAACAAGAGTAAATTTTATCCGTACGCTGGCAACACGTTGTCCACCGTATCGCTTACTCCTTCCGAACTCCGGACAAGCAACGTTCCCCTTTAACTGGAAAATTGCTATGTCTATGTCGAAAACCAACCGTCGCGAACAACGTGCCCAGGCGCAGAAATTTATAGATTCACTACAGGGCGGCAGCGCATTCCCTAACTCTAAACGCATTTGGATCACTGGCAGCCGTAATGACATTCGCGTGCCAATGCGCGAAATACAGCTCAGCCCAACCCTGGCGGGCGGAAGCAAAGATAATCCTCGTTATGAAGACAACGAAGCGGTGCCCGTGTATGACACTGCGGGTGCCTACGGCGATCCCGAGGCGCAAATTGATGTACACCGCGGCCTTGAAAAGCTGCGTGCGGGCTGGATTACCGAACGCAATGACAGTGAAAACCTCGGGCAAACAAGCTCAACCTACACCCAACAGCGCCTGGCCGATGACGGTCTCGATCATCTGCGTTTCGAGCATTTGCCCAAACCACGTCGTGCCAGAGCGGGCCGCTGTGTGACGCAGCTGCATTATGCACGTCAGGGCATCATCACACCTGAGATGGAATATATTGCGCTGCGCGAAAATATGGGTCGCGAGCGTATTCGTGGCGATGTGTTGCTGCAACAGCACGCAGGACACAGCTTTGATGCGCACCTGCCAGAAAATATTACCCCCGAGTTTGTCCGACAGGAAGTCGCCGACGGTCGCGCCATTATTCCCGCCAATATCAATCATCCTGAATCGGAACCAATGATCATTGGCCGCAACTTCCTGGTGAAGGTGAACGCCAATATTGGTAATTCAGCGGTTACGTCTTCGATCGAAGAAGAAGTGGAAAAGCTGGTCTGGTCGACTCGTTGGGGAGCCGACACGGTAATGGATCTTTCCACCGGGCGTTATATCCATGAAACCCGTGAATGGATCCTGCGTAACAGCCCGGTTCCGATTGGTACCGTGCCCATTTATCAGGCGCTGGAAAAAGTAAATGGCGTGGCAGAGGACCTTAACTGGGAAATTTTCCGCGACACGTTGCTGGAGCAAGCCGAGCAAGGCGTTGACTATTTCACCATCCATGCCGGCGTGTTGTTGCGTTACGTGCCGATGACTGCCAAACGCCTGACCGGTATTGTTTCGCGTGGCGGCTCGATTATGGCTAAATGGTGTTTATCGCATCACAAAGAGAGTTTTCTTTATCAGCATTTCCGTGACATCTGTGAAATCTGTGCCGCCTATGACGTTTCGCTGTCGCTGGGAGATGGCTTGCGGCCCGGCTCGATTCAGGATGCCAACGACGAAGCGCAATTTGCCGAACTGCATACGTTAGGTGAGCTGACGAAGATCGCCTGGGAATATGATGTTCAGGTGATGATTGAAGGTCCGGGGCATGTACCCATGCAGATGATTCGTCGCAACATGACGGAGCAGCTGGCGCACTGCCATGAAGCGCCGTTTTACACCCTCGGTCCACTCACGACTGACATCGCACCGGGATACGATCATTTCACTTCAGGTATTGGTGCAGCAATGATTGGCTGGTTTGGCTGTGCGATGCTGTGTTACGTCACGCCAAAAGAGCACCTTGGTCTGCCAAATAAAGAAGACGTGAAGCAAGGTTTAATCACTTATAAGATTGCCGCCCATGCCGCCGATCTCGCGAAAGGTCATCCCGGCGCGCAGATCCGTGATAACGCCATGTCTAAAGCGCGTTTTGAATTTCGCTGGGAAGATCAGTTTAATCTGGCACTGGACCCCCATACGGCACGGGCTTATCACGATGAAACGCTGCCGCAAGAATCCGGCAAAGTGGCACATTTTTGCTCTATGTGCGGCCCCAAATTCTGTTCGATGAAAATTACACAGGAAGTGCGCGACTACGCCGCACGTCAGGAAGCCGCCGCACAGCCGATTGAAATTGGCATGGCAAAAATGTCCGATACTTTTCGCAGCCGTGGAGGAGAACTTTACCACTCTGCGGACGCTATTCAGGAGGAGAAAATATGAATGCATTTCCCGCAACCGCGCCGCGCTTAGGGCTTTATCCGGTAGTTGATAACGTAGAGTGGATTGAGCGGCTGCTGCAGGCTGGCGTGCGCACCATTCAGCTACGGATTAAAGATCAACCTAACGAGGTGGTGGAACCGGCTATCGCTCAGGCTATTGCGCTGGGTAAACGCTATCGCGCACGCCTTTTCATCAATGATTACTGGCGACTGGCGATCAAACATCACGCCTATGGCGTGCATCTTGGGCAGGAAGATCTGGATGTTGCGAACCTTGAACTGATTAATCAGGCAGGATTACGCTTAGGCATTTCGACGCACGATGATACTGAGCTGGATCGTGCCCTGGCTTTGCGTCCCTCTTACATTGCGCTCGGGCATATCTTTCCTACGCAAACAAAAGAAATGCCTTCTGCGCCGCAGGGCTTAACCGAACTGAAACGTCATCTGGCGCGCTTGCAGGATATTTCCACCGTGGCGATTGGCGGCATCAGCATCGCGCGAGCCCCTGATGTGCTGGCAACTGGCGTGGGTAGCATCGCGGTAGTTAGTGCGATTACAGAAGCTGCTGACTGGCAGGAAGCAACACGTACTTTGCTGGCGTTGGCCGAACCTGAAACCGTTAGTTAACGCGGTAATGGAACGCGCCTCCACATTCGCGTATTTACTGCTGCAATTGTGGATTTAAAGCTGGGAAGCCGTGCACAGTGATGAAGCTCGTCACTGGCGCGGCTTGTTTGTTCTGAGTAAAGTTGCTCCCGTCAGGCAAGCTTCGCCTGTCCAGGGCCGGTTCCCTCCTCTTTCTGGCCCTGTTTCTCTCCCCGTTCATGGCTAGTATTCTTGCTCAGGATTATCTGTTTCACTGCCACACTCAACAGGAGCAATGCTTGCCCGGTGTTGTTGGCCAGCGGTCGTTCACGAGACAGTTAACAGACGATGACGATCGCAAAGTGGAAATGGATAACAGGCTGGATATGTGGCTCACGCAGCGGGTGAAAACTGGACAGCAAAAGCTTTGGTATCGTTATTCACAGCAGCCTCAATGGCGATAAGTGAAATAGGCTAAATGAAAGACATAAAAAAACCCTGCCAGGCAGGGTTTTTTATTACATGACTAACGATTATTCGTCGTTATTACCACCGAGACCAGCATTCAACAGCTCAGCCAGGCTCGCTGAGGCTTCATCCGCAGTCACTTGCGGTACAGCCTGGACTTCGCCTACCTGACGGCGACGCATACGATCCTGATGATAAGCGTAACCCGTACCGGCCGGGATCAGACGACCCACAATGACGTTCTCTTTCAGGCCACGCAATTCGTCGCGTTTGCCCGCAACGGCTGCTTCGGTCAGGACACGTGTTGTCTCCTGGAACGATGCGGCAGAGATAAACGACTCGGTTGCCAGTGACGCTTTGGTGATACCCAGCAGGTCACGTGCAAAGGTTGCAGCAACTTTTCCGTTCGCTTCCAGTTCGCGGTTAGCGATCTTGATGCGAGAAAACTCTGCTTGTTCACCTTCCAGGAACTCGGTGCTACCCGCGCTCATGATGGTCGCTTTACGCAGCATCTGACGAACGATAACTTCGATGTGCTTATCGTTAATCTTAACGCCCTGCAGACGGTAAACGTCCTGCACTTCGTTAGTGATATAACGCGTCACCGCATGAACGCCACGCAAGCGCAGAATGTCATGTGGTGATTCTGGGCCATCGGAAACTACGTCACCACGCTCAACACGTTCACCTTCGAACACGTTCAGCTGACGCCATTTCGGAATCATCTCTTCGTATGGATCGCTACCATCAACCGGTGTGATCACCAGGCGACGCTTACCTTTAGTCTCTTTACCGAAGGAGATGATACCGCTAATCTCCGCCAGGATAGCTGGCTCTTTCGGACGACGCGCTTCAAACAAGTCAGCAACGCGTGGCAGACCACCGGTAATATCCTTAGTACCGCCGGATTCCTGTGGAACACGCGCCAGCGTGTCACCGGAACTGATTTTCACGCCATCTTCCAGCTGAACAATCGCTTTGCCCGGCAGGAAGTACTGAGCTGGCATGTCAGTGCCGGGGATCAGGACATCATCGCCGTTAGCATCAACAATTTTCAGCGCAGGACGCAGATCTTTACCGCCCGACGTACGTTCGGCGCTGTCCAGTACCACCAGCGATGACAGACCCGTTAAGTCATCTGTCTGACGCGTAATGGTCTGGCCATCGATCATGTCAGTGAAGCGAATGAAACCGCCCACTTCAGTGATAACCGGCATAGTATGCGGATCCCAGTTCGCTACTGTTTCGCCTGCAGCAACCTGCTCACCGTCACCTTTCGCCATGGTGGCACCATAAGGCACTTTATAGCTTTCTTTGGTGCGGCCAAATTCGTCGATCATTTTCAGTTCGACGTTACGCGAGGTGATTACCAGCTTGCCAGCGGAGTTGGTTACCGACTTCGCGTTGGTCAGCTTGATAGTACCTTTGTTCTTCACCTGAACGCTGGATTCAGCTGCCGCACGTGATGCCGCACCACCGATGTGGAAGGTACGCATCGTCAGCTGTGTACCTGGCTCACCGATGGACTGCGCAGCAATAACACCGATCGCTTCACCTTTATTGATGATGTGACCACGTGCCAGATCGCGACCGTAGCAATGTGCACACACGCCAAAGTCGGTTTCACAACCAACGACAGAACGTACTTTCACGCTGTCGACGGAATTCAGTTCCAATACGTCACACCAATGCTCATCGAGCAGCGTGTTACGTGGCACCAGAATGTCAGCAGTACCCGGCTTCAACACATCTTCTGCAGTCACACGACCCAGAACACGCTCACGCAGCGGCTCTTTAACATCGCCGCCTTCAATGACCGGCGTCATCATGATGCCTTCGTGCGTACCGCAATCGTCTTCGGTAACCACCAGATCCTGCGCAACGTCAACCAGACGACGTGTCAGATAACCGGAGTTAGCGGTTTTCAGTGCGGTATCCGCAAGACCTTTACGCGCACCGTGCGTTGAGATGAAGTACTGGAGTACGTTCAGGCCTTCGCGGAAATTCGCCGTGATGGGTGTTTCAATGATCGAGCCATCCGGCTTCGCCATCAAACCACGCATACCCGCCAGCTGACGAATCTGAGCAGCAGAACCACGCGCACCAGAGTCGGCCATCATAAAGATGCTGTTAAAAGAAACCTGTTTCTCTTCTTCGCCGTCACGGTTAATCACGGTTTCAGTTGAGAGGTTTTCCATCATCGCTTTCGCTACACGCTCGTTCGCAGCAGCCCAGATATCGATGACTTTGTTATAACGTTCACCTGCGGTAACCAGACCAGACTGGAACTGCTCTTGAATTTCAGCCACTTCGGCTTCAGCTTCAGAGATAATTTCCACTTTCTTGGCCGGAATAACCATGTCGTCAATACCAACAGACGCACCTGAACGGGCCGCGTAAGCGAAACCGGTGTACATGGTCTGGTCAGCAAAGATAACGGTCGGCTTCAGCCCCAAAATGCGGTAACAGGTATTCAGCATTTTGGAAATAGCTTTTTTACCCAGCGCCTGGTTGACGATGGAGTAAGGCAGACCTTGCGGCACAATCATCCACAGAATCGCACGACCAATAGTGGTGTCGATAATGCTGGTTTTTGCAACGAATTCGTCTTGCTCGTTTTTGCTGTATTCAGTGATACGCACTTTAACGCGCGCATGCAGCTCGGCCTGGCCAGCGCGGTAAACACGCTCAGCTTCTTTCGGGCCGGTCAGCACCATGCCTTCACCTTTGGCATTCACTTTGTCGCGGGTCATATAGTACAGACCCAAAACAACGTCCTGTGAAGGAACGATGATTGGCTCACCGTTCGCTGGCGACAGAATGTTGTTGGTCGACATCATCAGCGCACGCGCTTCCAGCTGGGCTTCCAGCGTCAGCGGTACGTGAACAGCCATCTGGTCACCATCGAAGTCGGCGTTATAGGCCGCACAAACCAGCGGGTGCAGCTGGATAGCTTTACCTTCGATCAGAACCGGTTCAAATGCCTGGATACCCAGACGGTGCAGTGTTGGTGCACGGTTTAGCAGCACTGGGTGTTCGCGGATGACTTCGTCCAGGATATCCCAAACTACGGCTTCTTCACGCTCAACCATTTTCTTCGCGGCTTTGATGGTGGTGGCCAGACCACGCAGCTCCAGCTTGCCGTAAATGAATGGTTTGAATAGCTCCAGTGCCATTTTCTTCGGCAGACCGCACTGATGCAGGCGCAGGTATGGACCCACGGTGATAACCGAACGACCAGAGTAGTCGACACGTTTACCCAGCAGGTTCTGACGGAAACGACCCTGCTTACCTTTGATCATGTCAGCCAGCGACTTCAGCGGACGCTTGTTAGAACCCGTGATCGCCCGACCGCGACGGCCGTTGTCCAGCAAGGCATCGACCGCTTCCTGCAGCATACGCTTTTCGTTGCGCACGATGATGTCTGGTGCAGCCAGATCTAACAGACGCTTCAAACGGTTGTTACGGTTGATCACGCGACGATACAGATCGTTCAGATCTGACGTTGCGAAACGACCACCGTCCAGCGGCACCAGCGGACGCAGATCTGGCGGCAACACAGGCAGCACAGTCAGAATCATCCATTCAGGCTTGTTACCTGATTGAACGAACGCTTCCAGCAATTTGATACGCTTGGTCAGCTTTTTACGCTTGGTTTCAGAGTTAGTTTCGTTCAGCACTTCACGCAGCTGCTCGCACTCTTGCTCCAAATCCATGTTTTTCAGCAATGCCTGGATCGCTTCGGCGCCCATTTTAGCGTCGAACTCATCACCAAATTCTTCCAGCGCATCCAGATATTGCTCTTCAGTCAGAATCTGACGCTTTTCGAGGTTGGTCATGCCACCTTCGATAACAACGTAAGATTCAAAGTACAATACGCGCTCGATATCACGTAAAGGCATATCCAGCAGCAAACCGATACGTGACGGCAGTGATTTCAGGAACCAGATATGCGCAGTCGGCGAAGCCAGTTCAATATGGCCCATGCGCTCACGACGCACTTTAGTTTGGGTGACTTCAACCCCACACTTCTCACAGATCACACCGCGATGCTTCAGGCGCTTGTACTTGCCGCATAAGCATTCGTAGTCTTTTACCGGCCCGAAAATACGGGCACAGAACAGACCGTCGCGCTCTGGTTTGAAGGTACGGTAGTTAATGGTTTCCGGCTTTTTCACTTCACCGAAAGACCAGGAACGGATCATGTCTGGCGAAGCCAGCGCAATTTTGATCGCATCAAACTCTTCGGTTTTAGTTTGCGCTTTCAGAAACTTAAGTAAGTCTTTCACGGATTAGCTCCCGTCGGAGTGAGACTCTCAGGGGCGTTCAACCGAAATTGAACGCCCCATAACCAGTACAATTGCGAGCGCTTAAACCCGACATCTTACAAGCCGCGCATAGATAACCGCGGCTTAAATGCAGGGTTACTCGTCTTCCAGCTCGATGTTGATACCCAGCGAGCGAATCTCTTTCAACAGTACGTTGAAGGATTCTGGCATGCCCGGTTCCATCTGATGATTGCCGTCTACGATGTTTTTATACATCTTAGTACGACCGTTCACGTCATCAGACTTAACGGTGAGCATTTCCTGCAGAGTATATGCAGCGCCATATGCTTCCAGCGCCCACACTTCCATCTCACCGAAGCGCTGACCACCGAACTGTGCCTTACCACCCAGCGGCTGCTGAGTAACCAGGCTGTAGGAACCGGTAGAACGCGCATGCATCTTGTCATCAACCAGGTGGTTGAGTTTCAGCATGTACATATAACCTACGGTTACCTGACGTTCGAACTGCTCACCGGTACGACCATCAAACAAGGTAATCTGACCGGATGAAGGCAAGCCGCCGAGCTGTAATAGCTCTTTGATCTCGCTCTCTTTCGCGCCGTCAAATACTGGCGTCGCAATTGGCATACCTTTTTTCAGGTTCTCAGCTAAGCGTAGAACTTCGTCATCGCTAAAGGTGTTCAGGTCAACTTTCTGACGCACATCAGTGCCCAGATCATAAGCACGCTGGATGAACTCGCGCAGTTTCGCGACTTCTTCCTGCTTCTTCAGCATGGCGTTGATCTTCTCACCGATGCCTTTTGCCGCCATACCCAGGTGGGTTTCAAGGATCTGACCGATGTTCATACGCGATGGTACGCCCAGTGGGTTCAGTACGATGTCGACCGGCGTACCGTTCTCATCGTAAGGCATATCTTCGATCGGGTTGATCTTGGAGATAACACCTTTGTTCCCGTGACGACCAGCCATCTTGTCACCCGGTTGGATCTGACGTTTAACGGCCAGGTAAACCTTAACGATTTTCAGCACACCTGGAGCCAAATCATCGCCCTGGGTGATCTTACGGCGCTTACCTTCGAGTTTTTTCTCAAACTCGTGCTTCAGCTCGTCGTACTGCTCAGCCAGCTGTTCCAACTGGTTTTGTCTGGCTTCATCAGTCAGACCCAGTTCCAACCAACGCTCACGCGGCAGTTTGTCCAGCTTGTCAGCTTCAACGCCACCCGAAATCAGCACCGCCTGGATACGGCTGAACAGGCCCGCTTCGAGGATTTTCAGTTCTTCAGACAGGTCTTTTTTGGCCTGCTTCAGCTGCATCTCTTCGATTTCCAGCGCACGCTTGTCTTTCTCCACGCCATCGCGGGTAAAGACCTGAACATCAATAACGGTGCCTGAAACGCCATTCGGTACGCGCAGTGACGAATCTTTTACGTCAGAGGCTTTTTCACCAAAAATAGCGCGCAACAGTTTTTCTTCTGGCGTTAGCTGGGTTTCACCTTTTGGTGTCACTTTACCTACCAGAATATCGCCGCCGGTCACTTCTGCACCGATATAAACGATACCGGATTCATCCAGTTTAGAAAGCGCAGCTTCACCCACATTAGGAATATCAGCAGTGATCTCTTCCGGCCCCAGCTTGGTGTCACGAGACACACACGCCAGCTCCTGGATATGGATGGTGGTGAAGCGATCTTCCTGAACCACACGCTCGGAGACCAAAATGGAGTCTTCAAAGTTGTAACCGTTCCATGGCATGAACGCTACGCGCATGTTCTGGCCCAGCGCCAGTTCACCGAGATCGGTAGACGGGCCATCTGCCAACACGTCGCCGCGTTCAACCGGCTCGTTCAGCGACACACAAGGCATCTGATTGATGCAGGTGTTCTGGTTAGAACGGGTATATTTGGTCAGGTTGTAAATATCGATGCCGGCTTCGCCTGCATGCATTTCGTCTTCGTTAACTTTGATAACGATACGAGAAGCATCAACGTACTGAACGGTACCACCACGTTTCGCTACCGCAGTAACACCAGAGTCAACCGCAACCGCGCGCTCCATACCCGTACCCACCAGCGGCTTGTCAGCGCGCAACGTTGGAACGGCCTGACGTTGCATGTTCGCACCCATCAAGGCGCGGTTAGCATCATCGTGCTCAAGGAATGGGATCAGTGATGCACCGACAGAAACCACCTGCTGAGTGGAAACGTCCATGTAGTCAACCTGATCACGACTAAACAAGCTCGATTCACCTTTGCTACGGCAGGTTACCAGGTCATCAACAAACGCGCCGTTATCATCAAGCTGGGCGTTCGCCTGAGCGATAACATAATTCCCCTCTTCGATAGCCGAGAGGTAATGGATTTCATCAGAAACCACACTGTCGATAACACGACGATAAGGCGTTTCCAGGAAGCCATACTCGTTAGTCTGCGCATAAACAGATAAGGAGTTGATCAGACCGATGTTCGGGCCTTCCGGCGTTTCGATTGGGCAAACACGACCGTAGTGCGTTGGATGTACGTCACGCACTTCAAAGCCGGCACGCTCACGCGTCAAGCCGCCTGGGCCGAGGGCAGAAATACGGCGCTTATGCGTAATTTCTGACAACGGGTTGTTCTGATCCATAAACTGTGACAGCTGACTTGAACCGAAGAACTCTTTCACCGCGGCCGAAATTGGCTTAGCGTTGATCATGTCCTGCGGCATCAAGGTGTCAAGATCGCCCAGAGAAAGACGCTCTTTAACGGCGCGTTCAACACGCACCAGTCCAACGCGGAACTGGTTTTCAGCCATTTCACCCACTGAACGAATACGACGGTTACCGAGGTGGTCAATATCGTCCACTTCGCCTTTACCGTTACGGATGTCGATCAGCTTTTTCATCACGTCGATGATGTCTTCTTTGCTCAGGATGCCTGAACCTTCGATTTCATCACGCAGCAATGAACGGTTAAATTTCATGCGGCCTACGGCAGAGAGATCGTAACGATCTTCAGAGAAGAACAGGTTTTCAAACAGGTTCTCTGCGGCTTCACGCGTTGGCGGTTCACCAGGACGCATCATACGATAGATCTCAACCAGCGCACTGAGGCGATCATTGGTTGGGTCAACACGCAGCGTCTCGGAGATATAAGGACCGTGATCCAGATCGTTAGTAAACAGCGTTTCAATACGTTTGTGACCGGCCTGGCTCAATTTAGCCAGCAGATCCAGTGACAGCTCCATATTGGCAGCAATAATCAGCTCGCCAGTGCTCTCATCAATGTAATCTTTAGAAACGACTTTACCCGCGATGTACTCGACCGGCACTTCAATGTGCTGAATGCCATCTTTTTCCAGCTGACGGATGTGGCGAGCAGTGATGCGACGCGCTTTCTCAACGTAAACCGTGCCGTTTGCTTCAATATCGAAGGTGGCGGTTTCACCGCGCAGGCGCTCAGGCACCAGTTCCATCTGCAGCTTGTTGTCACGAATTTCAAACACCACTTTCTCGAAGAAAATATCGAGAATTTGTGCAGTTGTGTATTGCAACGCGCGCAGAATAATACTGGCCGGCAGCTTACGACGACGGTCAATACGAACAAAAAGATTGTCTTTCGGGTCAAACTCGAAGTCGAGCCATGAACCGCGGTAAGGGATGATACGTGCGTTATACAGCACTTTACCCGATGAGTGGGTTTTACCCTTGTCGCTGTCGAAGAACACGCCAGGACTACGGTGCAGCTGAGAAACGATAACACGCTCAGTACCGTTGATAACAAAGGTACCGTTATCGGTCATGAGTGGAATTTCACCCATGTACACTTCTTGTTCTTTAATGTCTTTTACTGTGCCTTCTGGCGCTTCGCGCTCATAGATCACCAGACGTAATTTCACGCGCAGCGGTGCCGAATAGGTCACGCCACGAATCTGACACTCTTTTACGTCAAAGACAGGTTCACCCAGGCGATAGCTTACATACTGCAACTCAGAATTGCCGCTGTAGCTCGCGATCGGGAAGACGGAACGGAATGCAGCTTCCAGTCCGTACTGACCTTCTGGATCTTGTTCGATAAACTTCTGGAACGAATCAAGCTGGATAGAAAGGAGATAAGGTATGTCCAAAACTTGTGGACGTTTACCAAAATCCTTACGAATACGTTTTTTCTCGGTATAGGAGTAAACCATAGGGTTCCTCAGCTAGCTGACAAGTCGACCCACGCTGTCCGTCCTGAAAGGACAGTTCATGCAACACGATTTTGTTTGTTTCACAGCCTGCGCAGCAGGTTGTGCAATACCTCTTTCTATCACGCTTAAATCATTTCATCGCTTTTGCGTGGGCAGGGAACCCGCACAGGAAAGCGGTATATTAAGTCGTCGATAGAGAAAGATATTGAAGAGCAACAATGGTCAAACAGTGTGAAACCCCATTGAGGCCCTGGAGCGCAAAAAGGCTGGTGACCAAAAAGCCACCAGCCATCAGTCTGAAATTACTCAGACCGCAACCCGAAGGTTGTCTTACTTAACTTCAACTTCAGCGCCAGCTTCTTTCAGAGCAGCTTCAAGTGCAGCTGCGTCGTCTTTGCTGATGCCTTCTTTGATTACGCCAGTTGCTTCAACCAGATCTTTGGCTTCTTTCAGGCCCAGACCCGTTGCGGTACGAACGGCTTTGATAACAGCAACTTTGTTCGCGCCAACAGCTTTCAGCACAACGTCGAATTCAGTTTTTTCTTCAACAGCTTCAGCTGGGCCAGCAGCAACAGCTACAGCAGCAGCAGCAGAAACGCCGAATTTTTCTTCCATAGCAGAAACCAGCTCAACTACTTCCATTACGGACATAGCAGCAACGGCTTCCAGAATTTGGTCTTTAGTGATAGACATGACAATTGTTCCTAAGAATCAGAAAAAGTTTATACGTTAGCAAGTACGAAGAAAAAGAATATGGCCTTAAGCCGCTTCTTTCGCATCGCGAACAGCAGCCAGAGTGCGGACCAGTTTGCCTGCAGCGGCTTCTTTCATGGTCGACATCAGACGTGCCAGTGCTTCTTCGTAAGTCGGCAGCGTTGCCAGACGGTCAATATTGGCCGCCGTGATCAGCTCACCTTCAAAGGCCGCAGCTTTGACCTCAAATTTTGCATTCGCTTTCGCGAAATCTTTGAACAAACGAGCAGCAGCGCCCGGGTGTTCCATAGAATATGCAATCAGGGTCGGACCAACAAACGTGTCTTTCAGGCACTCAAACTGAGTACCTTCAACGACGCGGCGCAGCAGGGTGTTACGAACAACACGCATGTAAACGCCAGCTTCACGACCTGCTTTACGCAGTTCGGTCATTTTATCAACGGTAACGCCACGGGAATCCGCAACAACCGCTGAAAGCGCACCTTTGGCTACTTCGCTGACTTCAGCAACAATCGCTTGTTTGTCTTGAAGATTTAATGCCATTAGCTTTTGCTCCTGGATTTGACCGGAGAAGGATTTCTCCGGAACTCACTTCACTTACTTACCCAAAGGAAAATAAGCGCTATTACACGGTGAGCAGAATCCAGCTAAGAAAAAATTCTTTTGGTTCTGTCACCGTCTACGCAGGGGATTAAGCCTTACATTGGAAAATGTGCGGCTCCTGCGGTCTTGGACGGAGGCCAGGATAAGGCCTGGCTCCAACCTAAATACTTTGGCATGCTTAAAAGCATAACGGGCGTAAGATTCTAGGCGAATTTTTCACCCGTTTCAAGCAGCAATTAGTTTGCTGTTGCGCTTAAACCCGCCTGGTCGATGGCAACGCCAGCGCCCATGGTAGTGGAGAGGCTAACTTTCTTGATATACACGCCTTTCGCCTGAGATGGTTTTGCTTTTTTCAGCGCAACCAGCAGAGATTCTAGGTTTTCTTTCAATTTGTCAGCGTCAAAGTCCACTTTACCAATGGTGGTGTGGATGATGCCGTTTTTATCGTTACGATAACGAACCTGACCCGCTTTAGCGTTCTTAACCGCTTCTGCAACGTTAGGTGTTACGGTACCAACTTTCGGGTTTGGCATCAGGCCACGTGGGCCCAGAATCTGGCCCAACTGGCCTACAACGCGCATTGCATCCGGAGAAGCAATTACAACGTCAAAATTCATTTCGCCTTTTTTGATCTGCTCAGCCAGATCTTCCATACCTACCAGCTCAGCGCCAGCTGCTTTAGCAGCTTCAGCGTTTGCGCCCTGGCTAAAGACGGCTACGCGTACTGAACGGCCAGTACCATGCGGCAGCACAGTCGCGCCACGTACGTTCTGATCTGATTTACGCGCGTCGATGCCCAGGTTAACTGCAACGTCAACGCTTTCTACGAATTTAGCCGTAGCCAGTTCTTTCAGCAGAGCAACGGCTTCAGAGATGTCATACTGTTTAGTCGCGTCCACTTTGTCGCGGATTACGCTCATGCGCTTGGTCAGCTTAGCCATTTCTTAATCCTCTACTACCAGGCCCATGGAACGAGCAGTACCTTCGATGGAGCGAGTCATCGCTTCAACGTCTGCACCAGTCATGTCCGCAGCTTTAGTTTCTGCGATTTCACGTACCTGAGTACGGGTTACTTTACCGACTTTTTCTTTATTCGGCTTGCCAGAACCAGACTTGATGCCTGCTGCTTTTTTCAGCAGAACGGCCGCTGGAGGCGTTTTAGTAACGAAAGTGAAAGAGCGGTCACTGTAGACAGTGATAACAACAGGAATCGGCAGACCTTTTTCCAAAGATTCTGTTTTAGCGTTGAACGCTTTACAAAATTCCATGATGTTAACACCCTGCTGACCCAGAGCTGGACCAACCGGTGGACTTGGGTTCGCCATACCAGCTGCGACTTGCAGCTTAACGTAGGCTTGTACTTTCTTAGCCATGACATTTCCTCAAATGGGTTTTAGCGCCTGGATCGACAGGCTCCCCGTGATAACAATTCACACGCTATTGATTAGCGCATAAAAACAAAAGGCGCGAAATTGTAGTGAAATTTCGCGCCTGCTGCAATAGCTAAATTTTGAGCAGAAAAAGATTAGCCTTTTTCTACCTGACCGAAGTCGAGTTCAACCGGGGTAGCACGTCCAAAAATCGAGACGGACACTTTCAGGCGACTCTTTTCGTAATCAACTTCTTCGACAACACCGTTAAAGTCTGCAAACGGACCATCACTAACGCGGACCATTTCACCTGGCTCAAACAGCGTTTTCGGACGCGGTTTATCACCAACCTGCTGTAGGCGGTTCATTATCGCATCAACTTCTTTGTCACTAATAGGTGCTGGACGGTCAGACGTTCCGCCAATGAAACCCATTACGCGAGGGACACTGCGTACAAGGTGCCAACTGGCATCGTTCATAACCATCTGCACGAGAACATAACCAGGGAAAAACTTGCGCTCGCTTTTACGACGCTGACCACCACGGATCTCAACCACTTCTTCGGTTGGAACCATGACGTCGCCAAACAGTTCTTCCATGTTATGCAATTTGATGTGCTCACGTAACGACTGCGCTACGCGGCCTTCAAAGCCGGAAAACGCCTGCACGACGTACCAGCGTTTTTTTGGAGCTTCAGACATCTCAGAACCTCAGGCCAGTGATAAACGATACCAGACGGACCAGAATACCATCCAGCCCCCACAAAATCAGTGACATCACGGCGGTAACCGCGGCAACGATTAACGTGGTGTGCAGCGTTTCCTGGCGAGTTGGCCAAATGACCTTACGCATTTCGGTTCTTGCTTCACGAGCAAAAGCCACGGTCGCTTTGCCTTTGATTGTCAAAAGAGCAATGCCGCCAGCCACAGCAATTAAAACAACTACAGCCAGTGCGCGCAGAGGCAACGTTACATCGCGATAATAGTAATTACCTACGATTGCTGCGAGCAATAATACTGCTACGACCAGCCACTTTAACGCTTCCAGGCCGCGCCCGCTCCCTTGAGCTTCGGTATTTGCACTCATAAACCAACCTGCCACAATAATTCAGAAACTATTCTGCCCCGCAACGCGAGGCATCCAAACCGAATGAGCTTTTGGGGCGTAACTCGGTATCCAACGCCGCATAACAGAGCCTGTCTCAGCAATGATTATGATTGAAAATCACTGATGAGCCAGGTTCTATGAGGCAGCGTGCAAAAAGGGCATCAAATGATGCCCTTTTCTTGTGCATTGCGTCAAATGTTATCGATAGTTAAGCGATAACTTTAGCAACAACGCCCGCACCAACGGTACGGCCGCCTTCGCGGATTGCGAAGCGCAGACCTTCGTCCATTGCGATTGGGTGGATCAGGGTAACAACCATTTTGATGTTGTCGCCCGGCATTACCATCTCAACGCCTTCTGGCAGCTCTACTGAGCCGGTCACGTCCGTTGTACGGAAGTAGAACTGTGGACGGTAGCCTTTGAAGAACGGAGTATGACGGCCGCCTTCGTCTTTAGACAGAACGTAAACTTCTGACTCGAACTGGGTGTGAGGCTTGATTGAACCCGGCTTAGCCAGTACCTGGCCACGCTGGATCTCTTCACGCTTGATACCACGCAGCAGAACACCACAGTTCTCGCCCGCCTGACCCTGGTCCAGCAGTTTGCGGAACATTTCAACACCGGTACAGGTTGATTTCGCTGTCGCTTTGATGCCCACGATTTCAACTTCATCACCCACTTTTACGATGCCGCGCTCAACACGACCGGTCACAACGGTACCACGACCAGAGATGGAGAATACGTCTTCGATTGGCAGCAGGAACGGCAGGTCGATTGCACGTACTGGATCCGGAATGTAGGTGTCCAGGTGCTCTGCCAGCTCAACGACTTTCGCTTCCCACTCTGCTTCGCCTTCCAGCGCTTTCAGCGCAGAACCACGAACGATTGGGGTGTCGTCGCCAGGGAAGTCGTACGCAGACAGCAGGTCACGCACTTCCATCTCAACCAGCTCCAGCAGCTCTTCGTCATCAACCATGTCACACTTGTTCAGGAACACGATGATGTAAGGAACGCCAACCTGACGACCCAGCAGGATGTGCTCACGGGTCTGCGGCATTGGGCCGTCAGTCGCAGCAACAACCAGGATCGCGCCGTCCATCTGCGCAGCACCGGTGATCATGTTTTTCACGTAGTCGGCGTGGCCTGGGCAGTCAACGTGCGCATAGTGGCGGGTCGGGGTTTCATATTCAACGTGTGAAGTGTTGATGGTGATACCACGTGCTTTTTCTTCCGGCGCGTTATCGATCTGATCGAACGCACGAGCCTGGCCACCGTAAGTTTTAGACAGAACGGTAGTGATTGCTGCAGTCAGGGTAGTTTTACCGTGGTCAACGTGACCGATGGTGCCCACGTTTACGTGCAGTTTGTTACGTTGAAATTGCTCTTTAGCCATCGTTTGTCCCTCTAAGACACGGATATATCAAAGATATTATGACATTAACCAGGCAGTGCCTGACTGCAAGAAATTACAGAGAGAAAATCAGGAGGGAGATAAAGGAAGTGGTGCTGATACCCAGAGTCGAACTGGGGACCTCACCCTTACCAAGGGTGCGCTCTACCAACTGAGCCATATCAGCACATCTGGAGCGGGCAGCGGGAATCGAACCCGCATCATCAGCTTGGAAGGCTGAGGTAATAGCCATTATACGATGCCCGCATCCTGGAACTCGGCTACCTGTTCTTTCTGTAGCTTGTGAATAATAAGAGAAATTCCCCTACTATTCGAATCCGCCAGCGTTGGCTGACTGATCGTGACTGTTGCTATTGCACAGTCTGAATTCAGGGTGAGAAGAAGTGACTCACCTGACAGACAAACGGATTGTTTATCTGTTCTCAACCGTTGGGTTGAGATGGTGGTGGGAGAAGGATTCGAACCTTCGAAGTCTGTGACGGCAGATTTACAGTCTGCTCCCTTTGGCCGCTCGGGAATCCCACCTACTTGATGGTGCCGGCTACCGGAATCGAACTGGTGACCTACTGATTACAAGTCAGTTGCTCTACCAACTGAGCTAAGCCGGCATCAAGTGACGCGCATTCTAGGAAGGTCGGCTTCAGGATGCAACAAAAAAATCGCTGTTTTTGTTCTATCGCTTAGAATTTGTGCAAATCGTAGCAATTTAGCTTATTTCCGCAGAAAAAATGTTCGATAAAGCCAGCTTCAGGTTGAATTTCCACGGAGCGGAAAGCGGGTTTTAAGGAAAACTTTTTTCTGCTGGATGCGCTAAAGAAGGCCGGGAACGTCAGGACAATACAAAGAAAGTGCCGACTTTCTTTTAACGTGCTTCGCAGAAAGCCGATATGTTTACCATACCCGCTTCATATTTATGTGGATCAAGCGCGACAGGCGCTCTGTTTGTGCATACATCTATGCTAATGGCCTGCCAGGCATAAACTTGTAGCTGAACAGCTAATTCAATGCATTGTATAAAGTCTATTCCGGCTAAGGCTCCTCTGTGTGTCCAGGTCAACGGGTTGCATTATTATCCACCTTAATAAGTTACATCAAAATTGTAGGCTCGCTTTCGACAGCATAAATACAAAATTTTTTACTTCTTTCAAAAGCCATACTGGTGATACCCTCCAACCCAATGTACCCGATACTCAATTAATAGATAGCGGCCCATTTCAGCAATGATGTAGCCTGTTTGCTACTCATGCCCGAGGATAGATTAGCTGTCAAATACATGCTTATGGACAAAACAATCTCACTGACAACTCCTTATTTACAGTTCACTCGTAAACAGTGGGCAGCATTGCGCAACTCCGTTCCAATGACGTTATCAGAAACTGAGATTGCACAATTAAAAGGGATTAACGAAGATCTTTCTTTGGAAGAAGTTGCTGAAATTTATCTTCCGCTTTCCCGCCTGCTTGATTTTTACATTAGCTCAAACTTGCGTCGCCAGGCGGTGCTGGAACAATTTTTGGGAACCAATAGCCAGAAAATCCCCTATATAATAAGCATTGCGGGCAGTGTTGCTGTGGGTAAAAGCACCACAGCTCGAGTGCTGCAAGCGCTTCTTAGCCGCTGGCCAGAACACCGTAAAGTGGAGCTAATTACTACAGATGGCTTTCTTCATCCTAATGCCGTGTTAAAAGAGCGTGGCCTGATGAAGAAAAAAGGCTTCCCGCAGTCATATGATATGCATCGCCTGGTTAATTTTGTCTCTGCTCTGAAATCAGGCGCTGCCCATGTCACTGCGCCTGTATATTCGCACCTTATTTATGATGTCGTCCCCGGTGGCGATAAAATCGTTCAGCAACCTGACGTTTTAATTCTGGAAGGGCTAAACGTCTTACAAAGCGGTATGGACTATCCTCATGATCCGCATCATGTCTTTGTTTCAGATTTTGTAGATTTTTCTATTTATGTCGATGCTGCTGAGGATCTTCTGCAAAATTGGTATATCAACCGTTTCTTGAAATTTCGTCAGGGTGCATTTACCGATCCTGACTCTTATTTTCACCATTATGCGCAGCTGTCTGAAAAAGAAGCAGTTGAGACAGCAAGTAGTTTATGGAAAGAAATTAATTTTTTGAATTTGAAGGAAAATATATTACCGACGCGTGAACGCGCAAGCTTAATAATGACGAAAAGCGGTAATCATGCCGTCGACACGGTGCGTTTACGTAAATAGTTTATTAGCTGAAAAGATTAAAGCCTGCACGCTTGCAGGCTTTTATTTTTAATTTGGCCGAAGGGAAATTTCGCCGCCAATCCAGGATTTAACCTGGCCCTCCTGCTCCAGCAGTAAACCGCCTTGCTCATCAACGCCGCGAGCAATACCATGAATCTCTTTATCACCGATAAGTAATTTAACCGGCCGATTGATAAAGTTATCCAGTGCGGCCCAACGCTTAATAAAGGGTTTTAGACCATCACGTTCAAATACGGGTAGCGCTTCCCGTAAGCTGTTTATAAGCTTAGCAGCAAGTTCGTTACGGTTGATATTGACGTTGGCTTCTTGCAGGTTAATCCAGCCCTGATTGATTTGAGAGCCTTCGGCAGAGCGCATGGCTAAATTGATGCCCGCTCCCATGACGATTTGCGCGGCATCACCCGTTTTTCCTGTCAACTCAACTAATATGCCAGCTAGCTTGCGGTCATTAAGATAAAGATCGTTTGGCCATTTCACTCTGACTTTTTCTGCCCCCAGAGCTTGCAAGGTTTCCGCCATAACAATGCCAATAACTAAACTTAGCCCCATTGCGGCGGCTGGGCCTTGCTCTAGACGCCAGTACATTGACATATAAAGATTTGCACCGAATGGTGAAAACCACTGCCGTCCACGGCGACCGCGTCCAGCTTGTTGATATTCCGCAAGGCAAACATCCCCCGAGCGAAGTTCATCCATACGATCCAATAAATATTGATTAGTAGAATCAATAACAGGAATGACCGTCAAACGGGGTTGATTTAGCCTGGATATAATTTCTTTTTCATCCAGTAATATTATTGAAGCCGGTAGGCTATAACCTTTACCTGTGACGGTATAAACATCCAGTCCCCAACTTTTCAAAGTCTGTATATGTTTATTAATTGCTGCCCGGCTCATGCCAAGCATTTCACCAAGCTGTTCACCGGAATGGAATTCACCGTCAGCTAACGCTTCGATCAATCTTAGTGGGATGTTATGATCTTTCATGAAATTACCTCAACCGCATTGCATTCGCCGCGGGCCTGAATAAACCGCACTTCCGGCTCAAGCCAAACTTCAAATTTTTCGCCAACCTGCAAACGAACCGTTTTTGCCAAAGCGACGACATCTTGCGGGGTGGCATTATCAACATTAATTAATACTAATGCTTGTTGTTGATGTACGGCTGCCCCGCCGACTTTAAATCCTTTTAGCTGGCATTGGTCAATTAGCCAACCCGCAGCTACTTTAACCTCACCTGAAGCTTGCGGATAATGCGGCATATCAGGAAAACGTGATAATAGCCCGGTGGCTTTTTCATGGCTGATAACAGGATTTTTGAAAAAACTTCCCACATTACCGATCACAGCAGGATCAGGCAGTTTGCTCTGGCGCATTTTGCAGACTGCATTAAATACCTCCCGTGCATTAATTGTCGCTGGGTTTAAGGTCTTTAATTCGCCATAAGTTAATACTGGCTTCCAGTGTTTATCTAGCTTTAGCCCTACCGCAACAATCGCGTAGCCAGACTGGTAGTGATGCTTAAAAATGCTGTCGCGATAAGCAAACTGACACTCGTCACGATGGAGCCTTTCGGTATCGCCGCTGCGCAAGTTAAGCACGTCAACATATTCACAGGCATCCTTAAACTCAACACCATAAGCGCCAATATTTTGAATAGGTGCAGAGCCTACTGTTCCGGGAATTAAAGCCAGGTTCTCCAGCCCTGGAATGCCTTTTTCCAGCGTACTCTTAACTAACTGATGCCAGTTCTCTCCCGCTCCAACATGAATTTTCCAACATTCCGTTCCCTCATAAATTTCGACACCCTTAAGCCGGTTGATTACAACTGTGCCGTTGAAATTTTCCATGAACAGTACGTTACTACCTTCACCGAGGATCAGAAATGAAGCGCGTTCAATTTGGCTTAACTGCCAGGCTTTTAAAATATCTTCAGATGTTTCGGCAACAATACGTTTTTGTGTGCTGACATCAAGACCAAGCGTGTTGTCGGCTTTTAAGGAGGGAAGCTGGATAGACATTTAACGGCCTTAACTGATTTAAACTGTCTGTAGTTTACCGCATCAGATAAGGCATGTTGGGATGTTTTATAGCTTATAGTTCAAAACGGTCCGGGAACCGGACGTAAAAAAGCCCTTTGCATATGCAAA
>NZ_JASUAZ010000045.1:0-28373 GCF_030283135.1 Mixta mediterraneensis
TATCACATCACCGCTGAGCTTTATAAGTAATTCCTCGTCAACTGATTGACGAACCCTTTGGCTCCGCTCGCCGGAGCCCTTTTTCGTGTTATTTGATATTGAAATGGAGCTGACCCTCCAGCTCCTCTTCCGCTTCATCAAACAACAAAATCAGCGCACCGTAGCGCCTCTTCTGCCCCTTTCCAAGGTTCACGAACTCAATTTCCAGTGGCATTGGCAATGTTTCACTCGTGACGATACTCCACAGCCCATCCAGATCGCAGATACGCCGATCGTCTATGGCAAAGCGTTCGCTGAACTGGCGAAAAAAATGGGCCTGATCAACGATTTCATTGAAGTCAAAACGCTCGATTTTCATGTGAACAGCTCCCATCTTCCTGCTTTGGGCGACATTTTTCGCCGCCCGTTGATGTGAAACTAGTTTAAGCCGCCCAAATGTAATGCTTTAATTTCCAGATACTCTTCTATACCGAGTACTGACCCTTCGCGTCCCAGCCCTGACTCTTTTACACCGCCAAACGGTGCCAACTCGGTCGATACCGCACATTCGTTAATGCCGATCATGCCGCTTTCCAGCGCCGCTGAAACGCGGAATACGCGCTGCAAATTCTGCGTATAGAAGTAGGCTGCCAGGCCGTAATCGGTTTCATTAGCGCGACGGATGACCTCTTCTTCATCATCGAAACGGAAACAAGCAGCCACCGGACCAAAAGTTTCCTCCTGCGCCAGCTGCATGTCCTCATGCGCGTCAGCAATCACCGTGGGTTGCCAGAAATTGCCGCCCAACGCATGGCGGTCGCCGCCTGCCAGCAGTTTGCCGCCTTTGGCTACTGCGTCTTTAATATGCTGTTCCACCTTTTCCACGGCGGATTTTTCGATCAGCGGCCCAACAATTACCCCCTCTTCCATACCATTACCGACTTTGAGTTTTTTCACTTCATCGGCAAGTTGATTCACGAAACGGTCATAGATGGCGTTGTGAATATAGAAACGGTTAACGCTAACGCAAACCTGCCCGGCATTACGGAATTTGTTGGCAATCGCACCTTTAACGGCTGCGTCAATGTCCGCATCGTCGAAGACGATATAAGGTGCATTACCGCCCAGCTCCATCGACACTTTCTTCATTGTCTCGGCGGCATTACGCATCAGCAATTTGCCGACTTCAGTAGAACCGGTGAAGGAAATTTTGCGTACAGCTTTGCTGGCCATGATCGCGTCGCTGATGGCATGCGTGTCGCCTGCAACGGCATTTAATACGCCGTCCGGCACGCCGGCTTTTTTCGCCAGCGCCAGCAGCGCAAACGCACTCAGAGGTGTGTTGTTGGCGGGTTTGATAATCCCCGTACAGCCCGCAGCCAGTGCCGGGCCTAGTTTGCGCGTCAGCATAGCCATCGGGAAATTCCACGGTGTGATAGCCGCAACCACGCCAATCGGTTCACGCGTAGCAAGAATGCGTGATCCCGCTTTAGCCGGTGGGATGATTTCGCCATTAACGCGCTTGGCCTGCTCGGCAAACCACTGGATAAAACTGGCGGCATACTCTACTTCACCTTCCGCTTCTTTTACCGGTTTGCCCTGTTCGGTGGTCATCAACTGGCCGAGCCAGTGTTTATTTTCAATCATCAGCTGATACCAGCGATTCAGGATTTCGGCGCGAGCTTTGGCCGTTTTCGCCCGCCAGGCAGGAAAGGCCCGTTGCGCAGCCGCAATTGCCTGTTCGGTTTCGCTTTTACCGGCTTTCGCTACCTGCGCGATAACTTCGCCAGTGGCTGGATTGGTTACGTCAAAGGTCGAAGCGGCGGTGTGCCATTTGCCGTCGGCTAAGTAGCCAGTTTGAAAAAATTCGCTGTCTTGTAGTGAAATACGCATTCATTTGCTCCTGTCAGATTTACTTTTCGTCAGGAAAGTATAGTTGGCAAAAGCGACAGGTTTTGTGACGGGAAGGCATTGCACAGGCCGCTGCTGAACACAGCGGCCAGATTCAGATTTGAAGTAGGGTATTTTGGTATTTACTCAACATGTCTGCCAGACGTTTAACCGGCTCTGTGACGCTGACAGGCGCCTCGTAATGCATCAGCTTTTCCTGATAAACGTCCAGTTCTTTCAGCAAGCGTTCGAAATAGTGACGACGTTTGTCATCGCTTCCGGCGGAAATGACCCGATCTGCGGTGTAACGAAGCTGACGATGGAAAGCCGACAAATCGGCATTAATCGGTACTTCCGCGTTGCGTAAACGTTGGTGACCGATAATCAGCGTCAGCGCGATACGGTATTTATCTATATCGCCAGGAAACAAATTCAACAGCAGAAATAGCTGCTGATAGAGTGCAGGCAGATGATTTTCACGACGACGCGCCTGATTGGTGGTCATTGCCGACACTGCCGCATACATAAAGCGGTTCAGTAACTTACGGCCAGTGCGCGCTTTCGATTTATCACGAATCAGCAGGATCACGGTCATTGCCACGAAGCAACCGATAACCTGCCCTAACACATTGTCGAGGAAAACATTGAACTGGAACTGCATCGGATTATCCAGCACCAATACGTTGATGCTGCCGATCAATGCACCCAGCGTTCCGAGCTGGCGGCGCTGAACGAAGATGCCGCCGATAAAGCCCAGCAAACCGATGGCGATACACAATAACAGGGCGCTCTGCTGCGTGGCGGGCAACACATACATAAAGTAAAGCGCGCCAAGCGGCACGGCCACCGTCATGCCATACAGAAAATCTTTCGCCATCATCAGCGGGTTCGGCATACGCATCGCCAGCGCAGTAATTACTGCCAGCATGACCATGCAACCACTGCCAGACGTCCAGCCGGTATATAGCCAAAACAGCGAGCCCAGCGCGGTAGCCACAAAGGTACGAATACCATTGATCGCGGCGTGATGAGTTTCAGCCGAACGCGCCTGAATCACCACTTCACGCTGTAAAATTTCCTCTTCGATCGTCGTAATCCAGCTATTACTTCGGATACCATTGATCAGCAGTAAATATTCCGTTGCTGCGCCGACCCAACTTGCCAACGTTAGCGGTGAGGTTTTGCTACTGATGCCGAGCACCCGGCGCATAATCTTCATGCGCTTATGTACGTCATCAACATTTTCAACATCTTTTTCAATCAGCAAACGATACTGTGCGGCAATGTAATCAGGGCGTGTATTCTGGATAAGAAAGGTTTCTGCCGCCTGGGTTATCAGCGTCAGCGATAAGGTGTTGAGCATTTGCAGACGGCGATTAGCGTTCTGCCAACGCGAGGATTCCATCATGAGCTGGCTGCGCATGTTGTTGAGGGCAGTCGTGCGACGAACCAGCTCTGCCCATGCCTTATCCACTTCTTCTTTATTACTATGCGCGACGCACAGTTGCAGCAATTTGTAATGCGCCACCAGCAACGAATCCACTTCCTGATCGATCACTTTCTTAATCGATCGCGGCGAGAAGATCATATCAGCAAGGATCGCGCATAAAATTCCTAAAACGATTTCGCTACAACGCTCAACCGCATATTGCGGTGCCAGCATCAGGCCGCCGCTGGCATCTGCGGTCACCACAATAATCAACGCGGTGTAACCGGCTAAACCGAGCGCGTAGGAATTTTCAACTTTAATCAGTGAAGAAAGCCAGACGCACAATCCGGCCCATATGCAGCACAACAGCAACATAACAACCGGTGCGCGTACTGTGGCAATCATGATAGTAAGCGCAGCAATACAGCCAATAAAAGTACCGATAATGCGCAAAATACCACGATAGCGCAGCGCGCCTGAATAAGGATCGCCACCCGCCGCAAAAGCGGTACCACCCGCCACGATCCCGGCGGTCATGACTGCCCAACGCGGCGTTTCAAGATTCAGATGAAAGCCAATCATCAGCGCTGCTACCAGCGCGAAGCATAGCTTTATCGGGAAACGCAAAAATTCGATCATAACGCTTAGCCAAACTCACGCAGGCGATTAAACAGCCGGGTCATCGGCGAGACGTTAGTGTGCTGCCGATCGTTTTTACCTGTAATCACCACCGTGGCGGTGGTGCCTGCCGGGAAGCGGTTACCCGGTTGCTGATCAAGACGAATACGCACCGGCACACGCTGCGCCAGACGTACCCATTCCAGATTCGAATCTATGGTTGCCATGCCTTTGGTGTCCACTGAGCTGCTGCTGTTAGTCACACCCGCCGCTATGCTGTCAACCGTGCCGTGCAGTACCATATTGCTGCCCAGTGGCGTAATTTCAGCGCGAAAGCCTGGCCGTACACCCCGTAATTTGGTTTCTTCCAGATAGGCCAGTACATAGAATGAACGCTGCTGTACCAGCGCAACCGCCACCGAACCGCGTGTAATGTATTCCCCTTCGAACACATTGAGATTCGTTACCCAACCGTCGGACGGTGCTTTGATCGTAGTGCGGTCAAGGTCGATTTTCGCCAGGTCACGCGTGGCGACAGCTTTCGCCAGCTGGTGCTCACTGGTTTGCAAATCATTGTTTGCTTGATCAATAGCTTCACGCGACATTGCTGTCGTGCCCAACTTATTGCGACGCCCTGCTTCACGACGTTTCTCACTGACCAATGCCTGATAATACTCAACGTCAGCCTGGGCTTCATCTAAGGCTTTTTGGTAGCGTGGGCGATCAACGACAAACAGCGTGTCGCCCTTTTTCAATAACTGGTTGTCGTGGATCGGTACATCCGTGATTAAACCGGTGACATCAGGCGATATCGCCACAATATCAGCAGCAAATTTAGCATCACGTGTCCAGGGCGATTCGGTATAGAACACCCAGGCGCGGAAAATAATGACGATGGCGATGATGACCAGCAGGATGGTAATCGCGTATCGCGCGATTTTTCTTATGAGCGCTTTCACTTAAACCTCAGACAAATAGACGGGATACAACATAAAACACACAGCAGTAAAGCGCTGTGTTAAAAAGTGCCGGATGCCAGACAAGATCATAAATACCGCTGGGCGTCAGCACGCGTTTCACTAACCAAAAAAGCATGAGTGAAATGATCAATTCAATGAATACGGGCGGGAAAGAGAGCCCAAACACGACAAATACCGGAAGCACACTCATCAGAAATCCTTAGTTCGACCTTGCCGGGATAATCCGTTGCCTGACTGATCGCATCATAATAGTGGCATGACACAACAGTGGGTCACCACATCCGAACCACAGATGGCTTAATAATAGCGTATCATCGGATGACATCAGACAATGAAGAACCACCGGGAAATACCCCGGCGCGCTTATAGTAACGTGCTTAACTATACGTTTTCTACAGAATGTGAACTAAATCACTTTTTAGCCAGAGTAAACAATGGAACGACTAAAAGGCATGTCCATCTTCGCCAAAGTGGTTGAATTGGGTTCGTTTACCGCCGCCGCGCGCCAACTCCATCTTAGCGTGTCATCTATCAGCCAAATCGTTGCAAAACTGGAAGATGAGCTTCAGGTGAAATTGCTTAACCGCAGCACACGCAGCATTGGGCTTACTGAAGCGGGCAAAATTTATTATCAGGGCTGTCGCCGCATGCTGGCAGAAGCGATGCAGGTCCACGAACAGCTTTATGCTTTTAATAACACGCCGATTGGCGTGCTGCGCATTGGCAGCTCTTCGACTATGGCGCAAAACGTACTTGCAGGCATGACCAGCGATATGCTGCGTGAATACCCCGGCCTGAGCGTGAACCTTGTTACCGGTATTCCTGCGCCTGATTTGATCGCTGACGGGTTAGATTTAGTGATTCGCGTCGGCACGTTAAAAGACTCCAGCCTGTTTTCCCGTCGCCTTGGTGCTATGCCGATGGTAGTGTGCGCGGCGAAAAGTTATCTGGCGCAATACGGCACGCCAGAGAAACCCAGCGACATCGACAATTTTGCCTGGCTGGAATACAGCGTGCGCCCCGACAATAATTTTGAACTCATCGCCCCCGAAGGACTGGTGACGCGTTTATCGCCGCAGGGCCGCTTCGTTACCAATGACTCCCTGACGTTGATTCGCTGGCTAAAAGCAGGGAATGGCATCGCCTATGTCCCCATGATGTGGGTGGCTGAAGAGATAAATGCAGGCGAAATCGATATTCTATTCTCGCAATACCAATCCGATCCGCGCCCGGTTTATGCGCTGTATACCGAGAAGGATAAGTTGCCGCTTAAAGTGCAGGTCTGCATCGATTATCTGACAGAATATTTTGAGCAGGTCGCCGAGCAATATCAGCAGCACCGTAAAAGCTAACAACCCGCCAGTTGGCGGGCTGTCAGATGTTTATCAGGCGGTACCGCCGATGGTAAGTTTATCTAGTTTCAACGTTGGCTGGCCTACACCAACCGGTACACTTTGTCCTTCTTTACCGCATACGCCGACGCCTTTATCCAGCGCCAGATCGTTACCCACCATTGAAATCTGTTGCATAGCTTCAATGCCTGAACCGATCAGCGTCGCACCTTTCACCGGCCTGGTCACTTTGCCCTTCTCAATAAGGTAGGCTTCGGAGGTAGAGAACACGAACTTTCCAGACGTAATATCAACCTGACCGCCGCCGAAGTTCGGCGCATACAAACCGTATTCAACGCTTTCGATGATTTCCTGTGGCGTAGATTGTCCCGCCAACATATAGGTGTTAGTCATACGTGGCATAGGCAGATGCGCGTAAGATTCGCGACGACCATTACCCGTTGGATTCATGCCCATCAGGCGAGCGTTGAGCTTGTCCTGCATATAACCTTTCAACACACCCTTTTCGATCAGCACGTTGTACTGCCCTGGTACGCCTTCATCGTCTACCGACAGCGACCCGCGCAGGCCATCAATGGTGCCATCGTCAACCACCGTACACAGATCGGAAGCGACCAGCTGACCCATTTTGCCACTGAATACAGAGGTGCCACGGCGGTTGAAGTCGCCTTCCAGGCCATGTCCGACCGCTTCGTGCAGCAATACGCCCGGCCAACCTGCGCCTAACACCACCGGTAAGGTTCCGGCAGGTGCCGCCACGGCAGACAGGTTTACCAGTGCCATGCGCACCGCTTCGCGCGCCCAGACATCAGCACGCACATCGCCGCTTTCGTCGGCAAGGAAAAATTCATAGCCTTTACGCGCACCTCCGCCACTTGAGCCGCGTTCGCGCTTGCCGTTATCTTCCACCTGAACGCTGATGGAAAGGCGTACCAGCGGGCGAACATCCGCCGCCAGCGTGCCATCGGTTGCGACAACTAACACTTGCTCATATACGCCGCTCAGGCTGGCATTCACTTCCTGCACCCGCGGATCGGTAGCACGCGCAACCTGGTCCACCCGATGAAGCAACGCAATTTTATCTTCACGCGTCAGGCTGTTCAGCGGATCAACAGGTGCATACAGCGAGCGATTAACCACCGCCGACAAGGTATGTGCTTTGCCATTACCTTGCTCACGCACGATGCTGCGCGCCGCTTCTGATGACAAACGCAGCGCATTCAGCGTAATTTGGTCAGCATAGGCGAAACCGGTTTTCTCACCGCTAACCGCACGCACACCTACGCCCTGATCGATATGATACGAACCATCTTTGATGATTTTGTCTTCCAGCACCCAGGATTCGTGAAAGCTGGACTGAAAATAGAGATCGGCATAATCCAGACGACGTTCTGAAAGCTGCCCTAACAGGGAAAAAAGGTCCTGCTGATTAATGCTGTTAGCAGTTAGCAACTGCTCACTTACCAGGTTCAGAGTCATCGTTTCTCACTCATTATGTGCTCGGATAATCATAGCCTGCGGTAATTCCAGTACGGCGTCAAATTCACTTGATAGCGTTTTCACGCGGTTTGCGTAGCACTTCATTGATTTCCGGTTTATCCAGCGGGCCGCTGATGTGGTAACGCAGCAGCGATATTTTATTCCACAGCGGGCCTAACACCTTACTGGCGGCAAAAACCGCCGCGCCCACTACCGGGTTAACCACAAAGGCGGCAGCGACCCCCACCGAAGCGGATATTTCCGGTGCCACTACCGCTTCCATATCAATCCGGCGCTGTACTAAATCCATTTTACCCTGCATAGCAATGTCGGCTTCCAGCCCATCCACCAGCAGGTTATCGGTGCGCATTACGCCATTTTCAATCCATGCCGTGCCGTTGATCGAATCGAAATAGAAACCTTCATTAAAGGTGTCGCGGAAATCAAAGCGTAACTTGCGCAGCAGCGCATCGAAGCTCATCAGTCGTAATATTTGCCCTGCAGCACCGGTATTTACGTCCGCGATTTGGCCTTTGCCAAAATGTGTTTTCAATGTACCGCTCAGCGTTTCTTCTGAAGGTTGCCACGGCGCTGCACGCCAGTGCAGATCGTACTCAATGTTGAATGGCGCGTCGCGCAGCGGTGTATTCACACCAAACCAGTTGGTCGCGTTATTAATGTTCTGGCCTTTTAACGTGCCTTTCAGCGAGGTGCGTTGATCATTCGGTCGGTTAACCCATTCGCCCTGTACTTTCAGTTGCGTATTACCGGTATCCACTGAACCGTTAGTTAGTGCTAACGTATCGCCTTTGGGTTGCAGCATTGCCTGCATGCGTCCATATTTCTGTCCCCGGATCCAACACTCAGCGCAGCGTATTTGTAACGTCGGCCAGTTACTAAAATTGATCGCGCTGGATTGCGACTGCGGGGGTTTGCTTTGCGCCGGGCTGTTTCCCCATTGCGGATTGTAATAAAGGTAATCCAGGGCAATTTGCCAGGGCGCGAAAGAGGAGGTAGTCAATCGTCCCTGAATTTCTTTGCCCTTTACTGAAACCTGAGTGCTGCCGCTTATCCCTTCCGTCAGCGTAGCATCAATATCATGCCATTGTTGCCCTGCCAGCGTGACCGCCGGGCTGCGCAGAAGGATGTTGCCTGGAATAGTTGCGCCGCCGATCTGACGTGTGCCGGGTGTCCCGGCACTGCCCGTAGCCATTAATGCTGCCCAGGCTTCGCCATCCATCGCCGGTAAGTTCAGCACCATGCCAGATTTATCAGGCAAGGCTGGCAGGCGTTTCGCATCGTTTAACCAGATACCGCGATCGATACGCAGCTGCGGCTCCAGCAGCCAACGGCTATTGAAGCGATGACGCTGATCAACGCTACCGCCCAGGACGAAACTGTGTAAATCGCCGCTGACATTAATAGCCACCGGCATCGCCTCACCGGCCTGCTTATCTAATGGTGCAGGTAAGCGACTGCTTACTTCTTTTGCTTCACCCTTTAATGCAACGTTGTAACGGGCGCCACCTTTGTGCGGTAAGGTAATATCGACATTACCCTGCCACGGCACATGACCGCCAAGCTGACTGCGGAACTGCTGGGGAATTTGTGTCATTTTACCCGGCTGCCAGTCACCCAGCAGTTTGACGTTAACACCAAAATCATCCGGGTTTTCCGTAGTACTGAACGTGACACTGAGCGGCTGACCAAACCAGCTCGCCTGCATTTCGTCACTTTCCAGATTACCGTTGTTGTAACGGAATCGGCCGCTCAGGTTCGTCAGCGTGGTGTTGAGTGGTTTAATGTGCAATGAATTATTGTTCATCACCACATTGCCGCTGGCATGCACCAGCTTGCCATCTAATGGAATATCCAGATTGAGATGTCCGCGCGTGTTGCCCTTAATTTGTAATTGCTGCAATGCCGCGCCCAGCGAGTTTTGCAACGGCGTTTGCTGAAAGTAGTCGGCAATCTGGTTGCCTTCACCACTGATGTCGCCATCGATAATCAGCTTTTCTTTGAGGTAATCTGGGATGATGGCGCTAATCGCGCGTACATCAACCTTGCCCAGTTTTGCAGCAGGCGCGTTCATCCACAAGCCGTCATTAATAAAGTTAAGATCGATAGCAAAATCGCTGATGTCCGGCCAGTCAGGCTGGAAAGCGTAGGTGGCCTGGCGCAGCGGCACCCACACCTGGAACATGCCGTCGTTGTGCCTGAAGGGGAACAGTTTGGGATTACCGGCAAACAGCAGCGTCGCGTTATCGACCTTGCCGCCTTTGATTGCGTTGCTGAGATAATGGGTTAAACCGTGTCCCATTAAAGGAACCGGGAAATAGCGCCAGGCATCACCGGCATCGGTAACACGAATGCCAGCCAGAATATCCAGCCGCGGCTCGCGCCCGTTGTTTTGTTGATAACGGAAGCCGCCGTGCGCCCACAGTGATCGCGCCTGTACATCGAGATCCTTGCCATCCAGCGTTAAGCCATGTCGATCACGTAACCAGCGCATTGATCCCTGAATTTGATGGATTTCCAGAGGCGCCTGGAACATGTTGCCATACGGCACATCAGCGCGGCCCATATCGATTTTCACCTGACCATTCGCCAGGCTACCACGCGCTTCACCACTCAAATGGCTGATGCCCGGCAGCAGCTTCCAGGGCTGCCAGCTAAAGTCACGCCCTTTCACCAGCATACGCGTCTGGTCCGGCTGCTGTAAGGGAATATCCAGTGCCAGCCCTTCGATGATGCCTTGCGGTTGTAGGGCGCGCCAGTTATCAAACAGCGCGGGCGATAATGGCGCGAACAACGGCACCAGCGGCGCAATATGCTGTAAATCCAGCTGGGTAGCACGAACACGCACTTCCGCCTGCCGATCCGCGCCCAGCAACTGCGGATCCTGAGGTTGCCATAGCAGTGAAAAATGTCCGGCAGGCCACGGCTCGCCGTCAGTACTCAAACGCGTTTGCGGCACATTAACCACCCAGCCGTTTTGAAAGCGCGAAAGATGCGCGGTCAGGCCATTAACCTGTAACTGATGTGGACCGCTTTCGCCTCGCCAGTTGGCACCCCCTTTGCGCAGCAGGAGATCGCCTGCGTAGATGTCACCGCCACGCAGACTGACCCACGCAGCAAGGCTAAAACGGGCGCTGACGAGACGGGTATTGTCGCGCATCCAGCGTCCCAGCCATGGACGAACGTCAACATCGTCCGCCTGCATCCAGATGCGTCCGTCGTTGAGTAAGCCATTACTGTCGTTGAGGTCGAGCCGCACCTGCACCACGCCGTGCTGGCCGGTAAAGCTGGAAAGACTGACTTCTCCTTCAGCGCGGTGACGCGTTTTCTCGTTGACCCAGGTGAGCTTTGGAATCGCCAGTTCGGCATGTTGACCAGAAGGCGTAAGAAAACGAATGGTGCTGTCACGCAGATCAAAATGGTCAAACTGGCGTAAAAAGAGTTGGTTGATCTGGCTTGGCCTGAAGCTATTTTTTTGTTCATCGCTTGTCAGCAGCGGATGATTACTGTTGAGATGCAATTGCCAGAAGGTGAGATTGCGAAACTGCCAGCGCCAGTGCAGCAAAGATTGCCAGACATCCAGCGCAAGATTGACGCGAGCAATAGTGAGTTTTCCGCCATCCTTCATCTCAACATTGAGATCATGGATTTGCAGGCTGGGGCCAAAGTTTTCCCACTTGCCATGCAGCTTCCCCGCGCTAAACGGCAGACCGCTGGTCCTGGAGACGAACAGCATAATATTGCTGCGGTAGCTGTCGAGATGCGGCATCACCAGACGCAGCCCACTGACCAGCAACGCGATAATCACGATGATTGTCGCAACCAGCAGTAATAATATCCTCGGCAACTGCCTCACTCACACCTCTCCTTGCCTTCCGCGAACGACGGAGAATGATTCTCATACCCGACCGTCTACAGACAAAAATAAGCGGTATGAATTTGCATTCTAACCTAAACCGGGATGCCTTTTTAGCCTGATGTTGTGCCCAGGGCCAGCATTAACAAGACGCTACATCATCACAACGTCGAACTGCTCCTGGGTATAAAGCGCTTCGACATGCACTTTGACCTGCTTGCCGACAAAGATTTCCACTTCAGCCAGCGCATGTGATTCATCAGTTTTTAACGCTTCGCCAACGGCTGGCGAGACATAAACCAGAAAGCGATCCGAATCATAAGCATGATGGACGCGTACAATTTCACGCATGATTTCATAGCAGACGGTTTCGACCGTTTTCAACGTGCCGCGGCCTTTGCACACCGGGCAATCTTCACACAGCACATGCTCAATACTTTCGCGTGTGCGCTTGCGTGTCATCTCCACCAATCCGAGCGCAGAAAAACCGTTAATGCCTGTTTTCACGCGATCTTTATTCAGCGCACTTTCCAGGGAGTGCAGCACGCGGCGGCGATGCTCTTCATTGCTCATATCGATGAAGTCGATGATGATAATGCCGCCAAGATTACGCAACCGCAGCTGACGCGCAATCGCCTGCGTTGCTTCGACGTTAGTATTAAAGATGGTCTCATCAAGATTGCGATGGCCGACAAACGCGCCGGTATTAATATCAATGGTGGTCATCGCTTCGGTTTGATCGATGATCAGATAACCGCCAGATTTTAGCTCAACCTTACGATCCAGTGAGCGTTGGATTTCGTTTTCCACGTCGAACAGATCAAAAATCGGCTGCTTGCCATTGTAGAGCTCCAGCTTGCTGGCCATTTCCGGAATATACTCGCTGGTAAATTCCACCAGCAAATCGCAGGTCAGACGGGAATCGACACGAATGCGATCCAGCGCAGCGCCAGCAAAGTCACGCAGAATGCGTTGCGCCAGCGCCAGCTCGCCGTAAAGCAGGCAGCGGGTTTGGTTACGTTTTTTACGCTCGCTGACTTTGGTCCACAGGCGTTTCAGAAAAGCGGCGTCTTGCGCGAGCTCTTCGTTGCCGATGCCTTCTGCGGCGGTACGAATAATAAAGCCGCCGAGGTCGTCACAATAATCCGCGACGACAGCCTTCAGGCGTTCACGCTCGCTTTCACTTTCGATACGTTGTGATACGCCCACATGCGACGCGCCTGGCATAAACACCAGGTAACGTGATGGCAAAGTAATATCAGTCGTCAGGCGCGCGCCTTTGGTGCCGAGGGGATCCTTTACCACCTGCACCATTAAATCCTGGCCTTGGCGCACCAACTCAGCAATATCGCGCACAATGAAATTTTTCTTCTCGTCCCCCGCCACACATTCGGTATGGGGCATGATGTCAGAGGCATGCAAAAAAGCCGCTTTCTCCAGCCCAATATCAACAAAGGCAGCCTGCATGCCGGGCAATACGCGACTCACTCGGCCTTTATAAATGTTACCGACAATACCGCGGCGCGCCTCGCGTTCGATATGGATTTCCTGCAGGATACCGCCGTCAATGTAAGCCACGCGCGTTTCCGATGGCGTGACGTTGACCAACAATTCGGCCGTCATGGTTGACCTCTTAAGGCTCGCAGTGACTGAAAATGGTTGAATAACTCTCCTGTTTCAACCAAAGGTAATCCGACAACCGCGTGGTAGCTTCCATTAATTTTTCGGACAAAGTTTCCACCCCTGCCCTGAATGCCGTATGCCCCGGCTTTATCCATCGGCTCGCCGGTCGCAATGTATTCACTAATATCCGCCGCGGTTAGGCTGCGAAATGTGACATCGGTCGTGACCAGACAATCTAATGCCTGCTGGCGATCGGCCAGCGCCACAGCGGTCATCACCTGATGTGTTTGTCCTGAGAGCTTGCGGAGCATTTCAGCAGCGTGTTCAGTATCGCGTGGTTTTTCCAGCACTTCGCCATTTAACACTACGATAGTATCGGCGCCTAGCACCGGTAAACCATGCTCTGCGGCTGCAACGCCAGCGTACGCTTTTTCGTTTGCCAGGCGACGAACATACGCCTCAGCCGCTTCATTCGGCTGACGCTGCTCTTCAACGTCGGTGACGAGTCGTTCAAACGTGAGGCCAAGCTGAGTCAACAGTTCACGCCGACGCGGTGAACCGGAAGCCAGATAAAGGGTTACCATAAATTTCCTTATTGAACAGCAAACTGACGACGAATCTTTCTCATTAATAAGAATAGCCAGGGCCAGAGAATACCGTCGACGACGCTGCTCCAGAAAATTTCGGGTCGAAATGAGACGTTGATCACTAAAAATTCCGCCCAGAATACAATCACATCCACCGCCAGCGACAGCACCATAACCATTAACGCTTGCTGCCACAACGCTAAGTTGCGGAAAAGTTGGAATTTAAAGGCAACCAGGTAGGCGATGATACTCAGCGCTAAGGCGCGCACGCCGAGCGTGGAACCGGCGATCAAATCCATAATCGCACCCAATAAAAAGCCGCTACCAACGTTAACCCGGTGCGGTAGCGCCAGCACCCAGTAAATAAGAATCAACAAAAGCCATGAAGGCCGGAACATATAGATTTGTTCCGGCCAGGGCATGATTTGCAGGACAAAGGCAACCAGAAAGGACAGCCAGATCACCCAACGACCCTGGCTGCGATACCGACTCAAGGCTGACCTCCGCGTGAGGGAGCTGGCGAACCTTGTGCGCTGCTTTCACTGCGTGCGGGTGCAGGCGGGCCCATTTGCGCGGCAGGCGCGGGAGGACCCATTTCACCGGCAGGGGGTAAAACCTGCGGCATCATTTGCATCAGCCGCTCGTTAGCAACGCGATGGACTTCATCCGGCGCCATGGGCATATCGCCATTACGATCGGCTCCCCACAGCAGCAGCAGATAACGCAGACGCTGCAGGCCAGCGGCTGGACGCGCCTGAATGACGGTATAGGCGCGTTGCGTATCAACCTTCACGGAAGAAACCACCCCAACCGGATACCCTTCAGGGAAACGCCCACCCAGCCCTGAGGTAACCAATACATCGCCTACGCGAATGTCGGTATTGCCGGGCAAATGCTCAAGCTGCAAATCTTCGGAGCAGCCATTACCGGCGGCAATAACACGAATATCGTTTCGTAAAACCTGTATCGGCAGCGCATGCGAAGCATCGCAAATCAGCAACACGCGGCTGGTCATTTGCCCAACGGCGATGACCTGACCCACCACACCTTTATCGCTGATAACTGGTTGGCCTTCATAGACCCCGTTAATGCTGCCTTTATCGATAACCACTTGATCGGTATAAGGATCGGTCCCGGTAGAAATCACCTGCGTCACCATCTTCTGCTCATCCTGACGCAGCGGCGAACCTAACAGTTCACGCAAGCGCGCATTTTCCTGCTTATATTGCCCCAGCATCAGCAGGTCGCTATTTTTCAGGAAGAGTTCGCGACGTAACGCTTTGTTTTCCAGTTCGAGCTGCTGGCGAGATGCCAGCGTTTCTGATACGCCATCAAGCAGCTGGCGCGGCCCGTTGGCCAGAAAGTAAAACGGGCTGACCGAGGTATCCAGATAGTTGCGTATTTGGGTAAATGAACCCACACGGCTGTCGGCAATAATAATGGCAATTGCCACGATCACCGCCAAAAAAAGACGCAACTGCAGGGAAGGCCCCCTGCTAAAAATCGGCTTCATATAATCTGCGTGTTCCTCGACAACAGATAAGGAAGCACAGTCAATACCGTACTTCCCTGGGCTGGACGCATCTGACCGACGCGTGTAGCGCCAGCTTACACGCTACTCCCTGCGCATGATAGTTAACGGTCTCAGCCGGTTGAGACGATTATTCTTCGCTGAACAAATCGCCGCCATGCATGTCGATCATTTCCAACGCTTTACCGCCACCGCGCGCTACGCATGTTAATGGATCTTCTGCGACAACGACCGGAATGCCGGTTTCTTCCATCAACAGGCGATCCAGATTACGCAGTAGCGCACCGCCGCCAGTTAATACCATGCCGCGTTCGGAGATGTCAGACGCCAGTTCTGGCGGGCACTGCTCCAGCGCGACCATTACCGCACTAACGATACCGGTCAGCGGTTCCTGCAGCGCTTCGAGAATCTCATTGGAGTTCAGTGTAAAGCCGCGCGGTACGCCTTCTGCCAGATTACGGCCACGTACTTCAATTTCACGCACTTCATCGCCTGGGTAAGCTGACCCAATCTCATGCTTGATACGTTCTGCGGTCGCTTCACCAATCAGTGAACCGTAATTACGACGCACATAATTAATAATAGCTTCATCGAAACGGTCACCACCGATACGCACCGAGGAGGAATAGACCACGCCATTCAGGGAGATCACCGCAACTTCTGTGGTGCCGCCACCAATATCCACCACCATCGAACCGGTCGCTTCAGAAACTGGCAGGCCCGCACCGATAGCGGCTGCCATTGGCTCTTCGATCAGAAACACTTCACGTGCGCCTGCGCCTTGTGCAGATTCACGGATGGCGCGGCGTTCTACCTGCGTCGCCCCCACCGGCACACAGACCAGCACTCGCGGGCTGGGACGCATAAAACTGTTGCTATGAACCTGCTTAATAAAGTGCTGTAGCATTTTTTCGGTGACGAAAAAATCAGCGATCACGCCATCTTTCATCGGACGAATGGCAGCAATATTGCCCGGCGTACGGCCAAGCATCTGTTTTGCGTCATGACCGACGGCCGCAACACTTTTCGGTGAACCGGCTCGATCCTGGCGGATAGCAACCACGGAAGGCTCGTTCAGCACGATGCCTTGTCCTTTTACATAAATCAGGGTATTCGCGGTACCCAGGTCAATGGACAAGTCATTGGAAAACATGCCACGAAATTTTTTAAACATACTAAGGGATAATCCTGCAAGCTGGGGGCGGAAAATAAAATCCGCTTACTTTACCAACCACACGAAGCTGCCACAAGGCGCAAAAACGTTCTGCTTCGGTGAAAAAATACGCCAAATTGCGTTTAAATGATCTGTTAGAGGCATCAGCATGAGCGGAACGGCGAAACCACGCCCTGTTGACCGCTTTTAAACCTGTTTCCTTAAAGGTATTTCGACATAAAATTTAACATTTCCGGCTCAAAATTCTGGGTCCTGAGCCACGCTCATTAATTAAAAACAGCGCATAAATGCGTTAAAACGACGCAACGCGCTAAATACGATAACGTTGAGAATACTTTTTCACGTTACTGTTTACCGGTTGAGAGGGCGCAAAGAAATCGCCCTGCCCCCCGGCCACGCCTAATCCCACCAGGGTTTGCCACTCAGCACGGGTTCGAACGCCTGCGGCAAAAACCTGGGCTCGCGTCGATTTACATACTTCTATTAAATTCTGCACAAACAGCTGGTTTTCAGTGCGACGCTCAATATTGCGAACTAAGCCGGGATCAAGCTTGATCAATTCCACTGGCAATTGCCTGACATAGGCGCTGCTGACTACCGTTAATCCCGCCCGGCTTACCGCAGTCCGGCAACCAAATGCGTTTAATGCGCGGAAAACCGGTGTTAAGCGATTGATGTGTTGACATACATCCGCCTCGGCAAGTTCAAATAAAAATCGCTTTCTTTGTCCTTTTGGGCATTGCAGCAGCATATTTTGCAGCCAGAGCACAAAAGGACGCTGTAATAGTGAATCAATATTTACTGGCATGACCAGCGTCTCTTCTGGCCACCACTCCGATAAAGCCGCGATACGCGTTACCAGTTGCTGATCCCAATGTCCTGCCATGCCTAACTGCTGCACTAGTGGCATATATTCCGCTGGCAGCAGCTCTTTATCACCGTCAAAGATACGCGCCAGCATGACACGATGCTGTACTTTACCTTCCTTGTTTACCGCCGGTTTTTGATACAAGCGCGGACCGCCACGGCTTAGTGTGTTTTCCAGCAAGCTACGCCAGCGCACACTACCGCGTCCGGCCTCCAGCGGATTGTCTTCACCATTTAACCAGTTATTGCCGCCGAGCAAAGTCGCACGGCGGGTCGCCATTTCGACATTATCCATCACTTGCGACACGGTTTGACCGCTGTGCCAGGCGCTGATACCGATGTGGATTAAATCGTCGCGGTTCACCATTCGCATTGGCGGTAGTGAATCAACGGCATTAATTAATTTATCAGCGATGCTATTCGCTTCTTTTAAACTTCGATGCGGTAGCAATACGGCAAAATCACTGCGGAAATAGCGTGCCAGTAGCGCGCCAGGGTAGCGCAGCACAAAAGTCGACAGCATATTCACCAAATCGAACAGATATTCTTCAACTATCGATGGATTCAGTTCGCCGCTAAGCGTATCCAGATCGGGCAGACGCACCATCATCACTACGCCATGTGTCCCCACCGCCTCCTGATCTTCAAGCAGCGTGGCTAGCTGATTATCAAAAAACAGCCGGTTATTTAGACCGGTTCGGCCATCCTGAGCGACAAAAGTACGTATTAAGATATCGATACGCAGACGCTGTTCACTCGCTTCTTGCAGCTCACCCAGCAATACATCCAGTGCACGGCTGGCCCTGGGCGGCCATTCATCACTTTTTTTCTTATCTGTTATCTGACGATCGCCGTTAATAATCGCTTCTGCGCGTACTTCAAGCTGTTCCATGCCACGCCATTGTCGGGTTAACCAACGGTGCATCATCAGCAATAGCAAACTCATCACCAGCACCACTGACAATAACGCGCCAAGCGTGTAAGCCGCCGTGATCGAGCGCAGCCAGGTTTTTGCCGGATCGAGTAACAGAACGCGCAGCTTTACCCCTGACTGATGGATTAGCGGGACGTCAAACTGGATAAAACGATTGGGCTCATTCTCAATCATTTGATGTTCCTGACGTGAGAGCATGAGCAGCGTATGGCTACCGCTATGTAATGAAAGCTGTTCAGCATTCATTACCGGCATCAGTCGGGATAACCAGTCATTAAGCTGAGCGGGCGTCTGGACGAGTAAGGATTTATCGACTTCGGTGGCCAGTACCTGCACGCGATTTTCAACCCGCTGGTTATTTAACCAAAGAACGCTAAAAGCACAGCCTACCAGCATGAGTAACATCGCCAGTACACTAAGAAATGTAATAAACGCAGACAGTTTGGTGGTTAATCGCATCCCTGTGCCTGTAATACGAGGGTAATGACCGGATCTCGTTCCTGTATGGCATCGCCGAACCGGGCTGATGAAATCGCGAGCAAAATAGCATAATTTGCGTCAGGCGACAGCGTGGCAATGCATGATAAGCCAGTATACCGCTGACAGATGACAGCGGGTGTTTATTGTGGATTTTTTCGGCGTATTCTCATTGGCAGCGTTTGCCAGGAAATTTCGCATTTTGGCGAAAAAATTCGCCAGCGCTCGCGATATTCGTCATGTTAAAAGCAAATCGAGTCTGGAGAAGGCAGCATGAAACCCACAAATAATCTGACCGAAGCCGACGTCACCCCCGAAAGCATCTTTAATATGCAACGCCGTCAGGTGTTAAAGGCGTTGGGTTTAAGCGCCGCCGCCATAAGCGTACCCGGCATCGCTAACGCGGATATTCTCAGCTGGTTCAAAGGTAACGATCGATCAGCTGCGCCAGCTGGCCGCCCGCTGGATTTCACCAGGCCGGCACAATATCAGGCGGACCTGACCTTAACGCCCGAATCGAAGGTTTCTGGTTACAATAATTATTACGAATTTGGTCTGGATAAAGCCGATCCTGCCGCGAACGCGGGCACACTGAAAACCGAACCGTGGAAGCTTGTCATTGATGGCGAAGTCGCTAAGCCAGTTACGCTGGATATGGACGAGATTTTTAAACGTTTTGCTATGGAGCAACGTATTTATCGTATGCGCTGCGTCGAGGCCTGGTCAATGGTGGTGCCCTGGGTCGGCTTTGAGTTAAACAAACTTCTCCGCCTGGCGGAACCCACCAGCAATGCACGCTTCGTCGCCTTTCAGACTCTGTATGCTCCCGATCAAATGCCGGGCCAAAAAGACCGCTTTATTGGTGGCGGGCTGAACTACCCTTACGTTGAGGGTCTGCGTTTAGATGAAGCGATGCATCCCCTTACTCTTCTCAGTACCGGTGTCTATGGCAAAGCCTTACCCCCACAAAACGGCGCACCGATTCGCCTGACCGTACCGTGGAAGTATGGATTCAAAGGCGTTAAATCCATTGTCAAAATTACCTTAACGCGCGATCAACCACCGACAACCTGGAACCAGATTGCCAGCGATGAATACGGGTTTTATGCCAACGTGAACCCCCATGTAAATCATCCACGCTGGTCACAAGCGACTGAACGTTTTATTGGCCCTGGCAGCGCCCTGAAGGTTGAGCGTCAGCCAACGCTGTTATTTAACGGTTATGCGGAGCAGGTAGCATCGCTCTATCATGGTCTCGATTTGCGGGAGAATTATTAAGTGCGACTGTCGATTAAGCAGATCACCTGGCTAAAAGTCGTGTTGCATCTGGCCGCGTTACTGCCGCTGGTTTATCTGTTTCTGGCGGCCAGCCAGGGTGGGTTAAGCGCCGATCCGGCGAAAGATATTCAGCATTTTACCGGTCGCATGGCGCTGAAGCTGTTACTGGCCACGCTGCTGGTTTCGCCGCTTGCGCGCTACGTGAAACAGCCGCTATTCATTCGCACGCGCCGTCTGCTTGGCGTCTGGACATTCGCCTGGGCCTGCTTACATTTGCTGAGCTATTACCTGCTTGAGCTCGGCGTGGATAACCTGCGTTTGCTGGGAAGCGAATTAGTCTCCCGCCCCTACCTGACGCTTGGGATCATTTGCTGGCTGATACTTTTGGCGCTAGCCGTCACCTCTTTCCGGTTTATGCAACGCAAACTCGGCAAGCGCTGGCAAACTTTGCATAACTGTATTTATGTCGTGGCTATCCTCGCCCCCATACACTATTTGTGGTCGGTGAAAGTTGTGTCGCCGCAGCCCCTGATTTATGCCTTTATCGCAGCACTGCTGCTCGCGTGGCGTTACAAAAAGTTTCGCAAATGGTGGCCCTTTTAACCCCGCCTGAGTTGTTTTTCTCATTTACTCTCTGATAAAAGATGTCTCCTCCGATCAACTTCGCAGATAAGACCAGTATTTTGCTGCGAATTGCCACGAAACGGATATAATGCCCGGCTTTATTGCAAACCATGACTTCTTTTTGGCCCTGATGGGTGACAAACGAAGAGAGGCAAGGTATTTTACGCGATTCCTCAATGATTGCGGGAGATAGCAGCAAGATGGCACATAAATTACACATTCTGCTCTTAAACGGACCTAACCTTAATTTGCTAGGAACGCGTGAGCCTGAAAAATACGGTCATACTACGCTAAGTCAGATTGTCAGTGATCTGACGCAGCAGGCCAGTCAACTGAATGTAACGCTGAGCCACTTGCAATCCAACGCTGAATTTCAGCTGATCGATCGCATTCATGAGGCCAAAGGCAATGTGGATTACATTATTATTAATCCTGCCGCGTTTACGCACACCAGCGTAGCGTTACGTGATGCTCTGTTGGCGGTCGATATTCCGTTTATAGAAGTGCATCTCTCAAATGTGCATGCCCGCGAGCCCTTCCGTCATCATTCCTGTCTTTCTGATGTCTCTGCTGGCGTGATCTGTGGGCTTGGCGCCGACGGCTACGCATGGGCTTTACAAACGGTAGTAAAACGCCTGTCTCAAACAAATTAATCAAACTGAGTACGGAACCCCACTCATGGATATTCGTAAAATAAAGAAACTGATCGAACTGGTTGAAGAGTCTGGCATCTCTGAGCTGGAAATCTCCGAGGGCGAAGAGTCCGTTCGTATCAGTCGTGCACCTGCAAATGCGGGTTATCCGATGATGCAGCAGGCTTATGCTGCTCCGATGCCACAACCTGCCCTGGCTACCGCTGTCGCACCGGTTGCGACCGTAACTGAAGTTGCGCCTGCGGAAATCAGTGGCCACATCGTTCGTTCGCCAATGGTGGGAACGTTCTATCGCACCCCAAGCCCGGACGCGAAAGCCTTCGTTGAAGTAGGCCAGAAAGTGAACGCCGGTGATACCCTGTGCATCGTCGAAGCCATGAAAATGATGAACCAGATTGAAGCAGATAAGTCTGGCGTGGTGAAAGCGATCCTGGTGGAAAGCGGTCAACCGGTTGAATTCGACGAGCCGCTGGTCGTCATCGAATAACGAGGCGAACCATGCTGGATAAAATTGTAATTGCTAACCGTGGTGAGATCGCGCTGCGTATTCTGCGTGCCTGCAAAGAGCTGGGCATCAAGACCGTGGCGGTGCACTCCAGCGCGGACCGTGACCTTAAGCACGTACTGCTGGCTGACGAAACCGTCTGCATCGGCCCGGCGCAGTCGGTCAAAAGCTATCTCAACATCCCGGCGCTGATTTCTGCTGCTGAAATCACCGGCGCGGTGGCGATCCATCCCGGCTACGGCTTCCTCTCTGAGAACGCCGATTTCGCCGAGCAGGTTGAGCGTTCAGGCTTTATCTTTATTGGCCCGAAAGCTGACACCATCCGCCTGATGGGCGATAAAGTCTCCGCGATTACCGCGATGAAAAAAGCCGGTGTGCCAACCGTGCCTGGCTCCGACGGCTCGCTGACCGATGACATGGAAAAGAACCGTGCCTTCGCGAAGCGTATCGGTTATCCGGTGATCATCAAAGCCTCTGGCGGTGGCGGCGGCCGCGGTATGCGCGTAGTGCGCAGCGACAAGGATCTGGAACAGTCCATTAACATGACGAAGGCGGAGGCCAAAGCGGCTTTCAACAACGACATGGTGTATATGGAGAAGTACCTGGAGAATCCGCGCCATATCGAGATTCAGGTACTGGCTGATGGTCAGGGCAACGCCATCTATCTGGGCGAGCGCGACTGCTCCATGCAGCGCCGCCACCAGAAAGTGGTCGAAGAGGCACCAGCGCCGGGTATTACGCCGGAACTGCGTAGCTTTATCGGCGATCGCTGTGCGAAAGCCTGTATTGATATCGGCTATCGCGGTGCGGGTACGTTTGAGTTTCTGTATGAAGACGGTGAGTTCTATTTCATTGAAATGAATACCCGTATTCAGGTTGAGCATCCGGTGACCGAAATGATCACTGGTGTGGATCTCATCAAGGAACAGCTGCGTATCGCAGCCGGTCAGCCGTTGTCGATTAAACAGGCTGACGTGGAGATTCGCGGTCACGCGGTGGAATGCCGTATCAACGCCGAGGACCCAAACACCTTCCTGCCGAGTCCAGGTAAAATCACCCGCTTCCACGCACCGGGCGGTTTTGGCGTGCGCTGGGAATCGCATATTTACGCCGGTTACAGCGTGCCGCCGTATTACGATTCCATGATCGGCAAGCTGATCACCTACGGCGAAACCCGTGAAGTGGCGATTGCGCGCATGAAAAATGCCCTGGCGGAGCTGATCATTGATGGCATCAAGACCAACGTCGAGCTGCAGATGAAGATCATGTCCGACGAAAACTTCCAGCATGGTGGCACTAACATCCACTATCTGGAGAAGAAACTCGGCTTGCACGAGAAGTAAACGCAATGTTGAGTGACATTGAGGCCGGTTAATCCGGCCTTTTTCTTTTGCCGCTGGGGTTGGGGTAAATGATGGATGCTCGTTTTTCACAGGCGCACAAAGAAGCGCGCTGGTCGCTTTATTTAACACTGATTTGGCTGGTTGTCTGGGGCCTTACTGCCTGGCTTGGCGGTAACGAAACCGGCATTACCGGCTTACCGCGCTGGTTCGAATTTTCCTGCATTTTTGCGCCGCTACTGTTCATTTTTTTATGCTGGCTGATGGTGCGGATGATCTTTCGTGATATGTCACTGGAGGATAAAAATGGCAACTGAAATTATCCTTCCTTTATTAGCCTATTTAGTGATAGTTGCGGCGCTATCAGTGTTTGCTGCGCGTAAACAGCGCCAGGGCAACTTCCTGACGGAATATTTCCTGGGTAATCGCTCAATGGGCGGTTTTGTATTGGCGATGACCATCACTACCACCTATATCAGCGCCAGCTCGTTTATTGGCGGTCCCGGCGCGGCTTATAAGTACGGTTTAGGCTGGGTTCTGCTGGCAATGGTGCAGGTTCCGGCGGTCTGGCTGTCATTGGGTGTACTGGGCAAGAAGTTCGCCATTTTGGCACGCCGCCATAACGCGGTGACGCTCAATGATATGCTTTATGCCCGTTATCGCAGCCCATTACTCATCTGGCTGGCAAGCCTGAGCTTACTGGTGGCGTTTATAGGTGCGATGACGGTTCAGTTTATTGGTGGCGCACGCCTGCTTGAAACGGCTGCGGGCATTCCCTACGATACCGGGCTGCTTATTTTCGGCGGTACTATCGCACTTTACACCGCGTTTGGCGGCTTTCGTGCCAGCGTGCTGAATGATGCGATGCAGGGCATAGTGATGCTGATTGGCACATTTTTACTGCTCTTTGCCATTTTGCACCAGGCTGGCGGTTTGCATGCCGCAGTCGAGAAGCTCCACGCCATCGATCCCAGGCTGCTGTCGCCACAGGGACCAGACAACATCATCAACCCTACCTTTCTTACTTCATTTACCGTGCTGGTTTGCTTTGGCGTAATTGGTCTGCCACACACCGCGGTGCGCTGTATCTCATATAAAGACAGTAAAGCCGTGCATCGCGCCATTGTTCTTGGCACTGCCGTGGTGGTGATCCTGATGCTAGGTATGCATCTGGCTGGCGCATTGGGTCGGGCCATTTTACCGGATCTCACCGTGCCTGATCGCGTGATTCCGACCCTGATGATTACGGTGCTTCCGCCACTGGCGGCAGGACTGTTCCTTGCGGCGCCAATGGCTGCCATCATGTCAACTATCAATGCACAACTGCTGCAAGCGTCGGCGACGCTGGTAAAGGATCTTTATTTGCGCGTTGCGCCGCAGCATATGGAAAATGAGTCGCGGCTACGCGCGTTATCCGGCACCATCACGTTGTTACTGGGTATCCTGCTGCTGGTTGCTGCCTGGAACCCACCAGATATGATCATCTGGCTAAATTTACTGGCTTTTGGCGGCCTGGAAGCCGTGTTTCTCTGGCCGCTGGTGCTGGGCCTTTACTGGGAGCGAGCCAATGCTGCCGGTGCAATTAGCGGCATGGTGACAGGGGGAAGCTGCTACGCTTTTCTGGCGAGCCTTAACTGGCAGATCGGGGGTTTTCATCCTATCGTGCCATCCTTGCTTTTAAGTCTGCTGGCGTTTTTAGTCGGCAATCTGTTTGGACGTGTCCCGTCGGTTGATGCGCCACAACAATGAATGAAAGAGAAATGTTATGCCTTGGATTCAAATCAAAATTAATAGCTCAGGTGAGCATGCAGAGACGCTGAGCGATGCGTTAATGGAAACCGGCGCAGTATCAGTCACTTTTCAGGACACCAATGACACGCCCGTGTATGAGCCTCTGCCAGGTGAAACACGCCTGTGGGGAGATACCGATGTGATTGGTTTATTTGATGCGGAAACCGACATGAAGGCAGTCATTGCGGTGCTGTCACATCATCCTGTATTGGCTACCGGTTTCCGTCATAAAATTGAGCAAATCGAAGATAAGGACTGGGAACGCGAGTGGATGGAAAACTTTCATCCTATGCGTTTTGGCGAACGCTTGTGGATTTGTCCAAGCTGGCGCGATGTACCCGATCCAAATGCGGTAAACGTGATGCTTGATCCTGGCCTGGCATTTGGCACCGGAACACATCCAACAACCTCACTTTGCCTGACCTGGCTCGATGGTCTGGATCTGGCAGGTAAAACAGTGATCGACTTTGGATGCGGTTCAGGAATCCTGGCCATTGCTGCGCTAAAATTGGGCGCAGCTCAGGCTATTGGCATTGATATTGATCCACAAGCTATTCAGGCCAGCCGTGATAATGCAGAGCGAAACGGTGTTGCGGAGCGCCTGTCACTTTATCTGCCGCACCAACAGCCAGAAAATTTGCAGGCTGACGTAGTGGTCGCGAATATTCTCGCTGGCCCACTGCGAGAATTAGCGCCGCTGATCAGCGTGCTGCCAAAACAGGGCGGCCATTTAGGCTTATCCGGTGTGCTGGAGAGCCAGGCTGAAAGCGTCTGTGAGGCTTATGTACAGCAATTCGCCTTAGACCCGGTTGCTGTCAAAGAAGAGTGGTGTCGCATTACGGGTATCAAACGCGCTTGATCGCACTGTTCTGCGTGGATTGCACGGCTTTGATCACAGCGCGCGCATTTTCATTCTGCCCTGGCCAGTAATAGCAGGGCTTATCTAATGCGCTCATACGATTCAGAAGCGGTGTATCCATCAACTCAGGCAAATATCGTTCCGATGTATCTCAAAGAGAAATTAACCCTTCTCACTCTGATGCGGCACCGGGTAGCAATCCATCGCGCGCAGCCTTTTTTCAAAGCTCGTTTGACTGTGGCTGGATGAGCAGGTTACGCCTGCTGGATGCGTTTCTGTCTGGCAGAGAATGGTACAACTAGGCTGTTTCCCCGTTGCATGTATCGTTAATTACGTCAGGTGACGTTTAATATCTGGTAATTCGGTGAACTTTATCGGAAAAACTTTTGTATACAATTTCAGCGAAATTTACTTAAGCATATGAATTATAAGAATAAATATAAAAATACATCTTCATGCGCCCTGTTTCTTTGATCTTTCCTTGCTAATTGTTCAAAGTTTGGCCTTTCATCTTCCTTAAAAAATGCGTAATATACGCCGCCTTGCAGACACAGTATGGCCATCTTTACTTCATGCGTATTGGAAACATCCAGCTGAGAAATCGATTGATTGCAGCGCCTATGGCCGGTATTACCGATAAGCCTTTCAGGATGCTCTGTCATGAAATGGGCGCAGGAATGGCGGTTTCTGAGATGTTGTCATCAAATCCCGAGGTTTGGGCCAGTGATAAGTCTCGTTTACGCATGGTGCATAGTGATGAGCCAGGTATTCGCGCCGTGCAAATCGCCGGTTGCGATCCCAGCGAGATGGCGCAGGCTGCGCGGATTAATGTTGATGCTGGTGCCCAGGTCATTGACATTAATATGGGCTGCCCTGCGAAGAAAGTGAACCGCAAAATGGCGGGTTCGGCCTTACTGCAATATCCCGAAGTGGTGGAGTCAATCCTCTCTGCGGTGGTGAATGCAGTTAATGTGCCGGTTACACTGAAAATACGCACCGGCTGGGATCCTGAAAACAAAAACTGTGTCGCGATTGCCCAATTGGCTGAACGCTGTGGCATTCAGGCTCTGACGATACATGGCCGCACTCGTGCCTGCCTGTTCAACGGGGAAGCTGAATACGACAGCATTCGGACAGTTAAGCAGAGTGTCTCTATTCCGATTATCGCGAACGGAGACATAACTGACCCGCATAAAGCCAGAGCGGTGCTCGACTACACTGGAGCCGATGCTCTGATGATAGGACGTGCTGCTCAGGGAAGACCGTGGATCTTCCGGGAAATCCAGCATTATCTGGACACTGGGGAGTTGCTTGCTCCACTGCCTCTGGCAGAAGTGAAGCGCTTGCTTGTTTCGCATATACGTGAGCTGCACGACTTTTACGGTCCAGGCAAGGGATACCGTATAGCGCGAAAGCACGTCTCCTGGTATCTCCAGGAGCATGCCCCGAATGACCAGTTTCGGCGCACATTCAACGCCATTGAGGATGCCAGCGAACAGCTGGAGGCGTTGGAGGCATACTTCGAAAATCTTGCGTAACGAAATAAAGAGCTGAAAGAACTATGTTCGAACAACGCGTAAATTCTGACGTACTGACTGTTTCTACCGTTAACTCACAGGATCAGGTAACGCAAAAGCCGTTACGTGATTCGGTAAAACAAGCACTGAAGAACTATTTTGCTCAACTGAACGGTCAAGACGTTAGTGACCTGTATGAGCTGGTTTTGGCAGAAGTCGAGCAGCCTCTGTTGGACATGGTGATGCAATATACCCGTGGCAATCAGACCCGTGCTGCCCTGATGATGGGTATTAACCGCGGTACGCTGCGTAAGAAATTGAAAAAATACGGCATGAACTGATATTGGTTCATCCTGCTAATCACGCCAACCTTTGGGTTGGCGTTTTTATTTGTGCTTAATGACAACAGAACCAGCGATAAACGTGTGAAACGATCAATGATTGATTGGCATCCTTGATCATAGTTATCTCCTCCCTCCGCCTTCCTTATGTGTTCCCTTGCGCCTTTTAATGACTAGCAGCCACTGCTTTTATTCGTAACAAGACTACTTCATACATTCCTGTCTGAGTTTCGTTCTTTTTCTGTAATAAGACTATTTATATAAAGTGATTGGATCAGCGCATATTGCTTTCTTCGATAAGGGTATTAGCGGGATACGTTAGACCGCCGTTTCTTTTCTAATAAATTCAATGAAATGCAGAATTGGCACCATCCTGGTGTGGGCAACGCTGATAAAGTGACGGTGATGGTTGCGATGAAATGATTGAGCCGTAGCTAGCAGGAAGCCTTTGTTGCTCCGGATTTGAAATAGGTAGATGAGGAGTAATTCAGGATTTATTAGTCCGTTTAAATCCTGGCGTGTACCGCTTCTTAATGGATGATGTATGGTAGTAATTTGTGCCTGGTTAGCTAGTATAGAAACTTAATTCAAAGGATGGGTATTAAGAAGAATAGAACGGTGATTTTGATCAGTTTAATGCGCCAACGAAAAAAGCCCTTTGCATATGCAAA
>NZ_JASUAZ010000046.1:0-28492 GCF_030283135.1 Mixta mediterraneensis
TACGCCAATGGCCACGTTACTTGATGGAAAACGGGTCTGGGCAGAAAAGAATCTGAACCAGATTTAATCTGACAGACACCTGTATAAATAACCGGTAACTGTCAGATCAGGTCTGAGCTAGTACATTCAGTATTAGTTCGTATCTGATCTGACAGAGACCTGTTTAAATAACCGAAAACTGTCAAATCTCTTCTCGACTAATATATTTAAGCGGATTTGTTCCTATATAACTAGCCGCTTTTTTACCCTTAGAGGATACCCCAGCGCTCTGGGAGGGTAGTGTTCGTTATAATAGGTTCACCACCATCTGGCTATACGATTTTGGCATGTTGCTGATGTATTTCGCTTTATCGTCTTCACGAAGCTTTCTGCTATATCGTTACTTTCCGAACTCTGATTTTGGACGGTTCAAGCTTCAGAGTCCGGACACCTGCGTCTCATGTACCCTGTAAGCTGAACGGATATCCAATCAGCCATTCCGGCGGCTCTGATGGCAGAGCCTGCCCAAAGCTTATTTCTACCGCTCCAACATCATATCCTGTATGGTTTATATCATATTGCGAAAAGGGCAATACGCTCTCCCGTTTAATTACACGCATTTCCCCTCCTTAAAACCATTGACCAAATCGTTTGATATACAACGTTTTCATGCCTTGTGCCAGCACGCCATAACTCAACAACGTCAGCGCTAACCAGGGAAAATATTGCCATGGTAACGGCACCAATCCGACCATCGTGCCCAGCGGCGAAAATGGAATAAAAATACCGACCGCCACAATAAATAAAGTCATAATCAACACGGGCCAGGCCGCACGGCTCTGGATAAAGGGCAATTTCTGCGTCCGCAACATATGCACCACCAACGTCTGCGACAACAACCCTTCGATAAACCAGCCTGACTGAAACAGCGCCTGCACTTCCACATGGTTGGCGGCGAACACAAACCACATCAGCGCAAACGTCGTAATATCGAAAATGGAAGATGTCGGCCCCATCCACAGCATGAAGCGTTTAATATTTTTCGCCTCCCATTTCCGTGGGTTACGCAAGAATTCGCTATCCACTTTGTCCCACGGCAGAGCCAGCTGTGAGATGTCATACATCAGGTTTTGAATCAGCAGATGAATAGACAGCATCGGTAGAAACGGAATAAAAGCGCTGGCGACCAGCAGCGAAAAGACGTTGCCGAAGTTCGAGCTGGCGGTCATGTTGAGATATTTGATGATATTGCCAAACGTCTCGCGCCCTTTCATCACACCGTCGCCGAGTACCCGCAAATCTTTTTCCAGCAAAATAATGTCTGAAGATTCTTTGGCGATGTCCGCCGCGCTGTCCACTGAAATGCCAACATCAGCATCGCGTAGCGCTGGTGCGTCGTTAATGCCGTCGCCAAGAAAGCCCACCGTATGACCATTTTGCTGAAGCAGCCGCAGAATGCGTGCTTTCTGCAACGGCGTCAGTTTGGCAAAAATCGTGCAGCGCTCGGCTTTCTGACGTAGCACATCATCGCTCATTGCTTCAATTTCATCGCCGGTTAGCGTTACTGGCGACGACAAGCCCACTTCCTGACAGACGCGCATCGTGACCAGCGGGTTGTCTCCCGTCAGCACCTTCACCGCTACGCCACTGTCGCGCAGCGCCTGGATGGCTTTTCCCGCACTCTCTTTCGGGGGATCGAGAAAGGTCAGCACACCTTCAAGGGTTAATTCGCGCTCATCACCGCTGCACAGCGGCAGCCGCACGCTATTCTGACGTGTCGCCACCAGCAAAACGCGAAAACCTCGTTGGTTATAGCGTTGCGTCATTGCCAGTAGTTCAGCCCGACGCGCCTCACACAGCGGGATAATCACATTGCCCTGACGCAGCGTCGTCGCGGCAGCCAGCATCTCCTCCACCGCGCCTTTGCAGATCAACAATGGTGAATGGTATTCGAGATCCTCCACCAGCACCGATACCCGACGGCGAACAAAATCGAACGGCAACTCATCCATTTTGTGAAACTGACCTCGCAGTGCAGGCGAAATCGCCGTTTTACCAACTTCCAGCACTGCGCGATCCATCAAATTTTTAGCCCCGCTCTGGCTGTTACTGTTTAACCATGCCAGTAACAGCACTCGCTCATCGTCTTCCCCCGCGCAATTTAGGTATTGTGACAGCAAAATATGGTCCTGAGTCAGCGTGCCGGTTTTGTCGGTACACAGCACATCCATTGCTCCCAGGTTTTGAATGGCGTTGAGACGCTTAACGATCACTTTACGCCGTGACAGGGCAATCGCCCCTTTTGCCAGATTCGAGCTGACAATCATCGGCAGCATTTCAGGCGTCAGACCCACCGCGACAGCTAAGGCAAACAGCGCAGCGTCCATCCAGTTGCCTTTACTGTACCCATTGATCAACAAGACAACCGGGACCATAACCAGCATAAAACGAATCAATAATTTGCTAACGCTGTTCACACCGCGGTCAAAGGCAGTTTGTGGGCGTTTACCAGCCAGTGATTTAACTAACGATCCAAAATAGGTCTGCGCGCCAGTAGCGACGACCATAGCGCTGGCCGTTCCGCTGGCAACATTGGTCCCCATCAGGCAAATATTGTCCCGCTCAAATAAACCTTTCTCCTCGCTTTCAATCTGCTGCACAACCGGTGACCTGCCGCTGGCATCGAGGGACAAATCTCTTTTTTCTACCGGCAGTGATTCACCCGTCAGCGCTGCCTGACTGATAAACAGGTCGCGCGACGTGAGTAACCGCACATCGGCAGGGACTAAATCTCCGGCGCTAAGCCAGATAACATCGCCTGGAACCAGCGTATTTATATCTGTATCCTGGCGTTCTGAACTTCCATTAACACGGCGCAGTACCGTAACCTGGGTAGTCACTATATTTTTAAGTGCCTGCACCGCCCGGTTGGTTCGAAATTCCTGCCAGAAACGCAGCAAACCGCTTAACGTAACCATGGTGAAAATGATGATCACACCCGAAAGTTCGGTTTCCTCTCCGGCACGTAGCGGCAACCAGTAATCGGTAAAGAAACTGATCAGCGCCAGTGCTAACAGAACATAGATAAAAGGGTTATTAAATGCCATCAGCAACTGAATCAGCGCAGGTGGCGCTTTCTCGTGCACCACTTCATTTCGCCCAAAGCGCGCCAACCGCGCATCGGCTTCTTGCTGCGTTAATCCTTCTGGCTGGCTTTGCAAATTAGCGAAGGTGGTATTGAGGTGATTACGCGCCTCGCGTTCAATGGCATAACTATTTTTCGCTTTTTTAACGGTGCGATCTTCGCTGGTTTTACTCACCAGCGTATCTAATTTCATGTCGCTCATTTCGACATCCCTTGTTTTAAGGCAATAACTTTCTTGCACGCGGGGACGCATGCATATTTCACTGGCGTGACTGAATAGGAATAAAATAGCCTCAGCCAAATAACAGATTATTTGCTGCAGAAATTTTAGCGTAAATCCAGTATCACTCAGCCCATCAATGGTCAGGCGTATAATAGCCGGGAAGTGTCGCGTAGACTGATGCTACGCCTGTCGAGGCGGAGGAAAAAGTGCAAAGATAAACGTCAACATAACGATCACACTTATTGACAGAGAAATAAACTGGGAAAGCAATCGTACTTAAACAAAGGGATTGTTGCCCGCCGAGTGGCAAGCAGCGAAGAGAATTCAGCTTGCCAAATTAGTGCAAATATCTAAGGTAACTGTCCAATTTAATCCTCCAGTAAAATTTCCGCTATTATAGGCAGAGCGTAAAATGGGTAAAGAAAATAAATCGGCTAATAACGTTTCGTTGATGTTCTGTTTCTGAATCGATTGTCTATTCTTTAACAATGCGATTTTTTATCGCCCTATTCCTGTAATTAGATCTTCTTTGCATAGGGGCGTCCGTATTTGACTATTACAATCCTCTCAGAGACGCGCATGACTTTTTAGATAAGGGAACTTCATGAAAAAATACTGCTCTCCCTACAGGCAATAACCCTGGCCGCCGCCTACAGCGTGCAAGCAGCAACGCCAAAAGATGATGCTGGTAGCTTTGACCCGCCAAAAGTTTTGAGCTGACGTCGATCCTGCTGCTGGATGAGCCAACCCCGGCGCTGGATATGTCGGTGCAGGCGGAGATCATCAACCTGTTGAACGAGCTGAAACAGCAGGATGGCTTAAACATGATTTTGGGGAGCCACGATCCTGATCATAGGTGCGATCGTGCCGTACGCAGGGCTTATGGGACGCATCATCAAACAGCGCGATGCTTAACCGCTTGTTTTACTTGATGCGCGCTCCCGTTTTGTCGTAGGGTAAAATACCCTAAACAGAATGCTGAGGACCGCGTGTTTTCGATTCAACAGGAACCTTTCTCGCCTTGTGCTGCGCAGCTCATTGCCGCATTAGACGACTGGCAAAATGCCCTTTATCCTCCCGAAAGCCAACATTGCACCGATCTCACCGCTCTCGCTGATGACGAATTAATTCTGCTGATGGCGCGCAATAAGCAAGGCCATGCTGTGGGATGTGTATCGCTGATGATTCAGCCAAAGGGGTTCGGGGAGCTCAAGCGGCTGTTTGTGGCGCCCGAAATGCGGGGGCAAGGCGTAGCAGAACAATTAATGGTTGAGATTGAAATGCAGGCGCGTAATAACGGTTTGCAGCACATCAGGCTGGAAACGGGTCTTCATCATCACGCCGCGCTGCGATTCTATCAGCGACTGGGCTATCAGCACTGCGAAGCCTTTCCACCCTACGGCGACGATCCCTTTGGCGTTTATCTCAGCAAAACGCTTTAACGCGCCACTGAGTGACGTTTCGCTGACAATTGACGACGCTTGCGGCAGATATGCGACAAAAGGAATAAATAATGACCGTTAAATTACGCCCGCTGGAAAGAGAAGATCTACATTTTGTCCATCAACTGGATAACAACGCCAGCGTGATGCGTTACTGGTTTGAAGAGCCTTATGAAGCTTTTGTAGAGCTTTCGGACCTGTATAACAAACATATTCACGATCAGACCGAGCGACGCTTTGTCGTCGAGCATAATGGGCAAAAAGCTGGGCTGGTGGAGCTGGTCGAGATTAATCATGTGCATCGCCGCGCGGAGTTTCAGATCATTATTGATCCCACACACCAGGGTAAAGGGCTTGCCAGCCAGGCGGCAAAGTTGGCAATGGATTACGGCTTTTCAGTATTAAATCTCTATAAGCTGTATTTGATTGTCGATCAGGAAAACGAAAAAGCGATCCACATCTACACTAAACTGGGCTTTGAGATCGAAGGCGTGTTAAAGCATGAATTTTTTATCAATGGCGAGTACCGCAACACCATCCGCATGTGTATTTTCCAGCATCAGTATCTGGAAAAACACAAAACTTCTGGCGGCATGGTGAAGCCAACGGCGCAGTAATTAGCCGCGTGCGCCAACCGGATTCATAAACGGCCGTGGATGTTCCGGCTTCAGATTGTACATTCCGCCATAGAATGGATCGACCAGCAGCCAGCCGGGGAATCCGCCCAGCGGAATATTACCCAGCAGATACCAAAGATTAGCGCGGGCTTCGATCGGCATTGTCACCGGTACATAGCCGGGGCTTTGCAGCATCAGCAAATAGCGTTTTTTACCGAAATAATGGCCGGTGGATTTCTCCAGTTCGACAGTTTGCGGCGTGAAACCCTGGGCGACTGCGTGACCATTTTCATCCTGCACGGTAAATTGCGCGCCCTGCGGCAGAGAGTCGATGCGCACCAACTGAGTTTCATTGCCAACAAGGCTGGCACAGCCACTAAGTAGCAGCGCGGCGGCCAGAGCCAGTATTCGCTGTTTCATGAAGGGATCCGCAAAAAGGTCAGAACGCACAGTGTAAACTGCCCGCCCCGCCTTTTCACGCGCCTCAATCAGACTATCATCGCTCGTTTCTGACGCCTTTTTGCCGTTGACAACGTACACGATAGCGTCACAGCTGGCGTACTTTTAGCACATCCTGGCGAGATGTCAGGGCGTTTTTCCTGCCCGCGCGTATGTTTGCCGTACAGACCTCCATGGCGGCTCTGTCGGACCGCGTTATAACCGCCATAGAAGTGGATTGCAGCAGGGTGAGGGGTAAGGATTCGGTGAAAGTTCTTTCAGTGCCCCGTCGCAGCGGGGCCTGATGCGTTAACCAAAAACGCTTTGCAGATAGCGCTCAAGCGCCATACGTGAACTGAAGCCGTGTGGAATACCATAATGTTCCTGTGAGTCACCCGCCAGGTAGAGAGGGAATTGGGTGTAGTGATCGCAGGTTTTCATTTCTGATGCAGGTTCAGCGAACGGTTGGCTTTTCTCTTTTAGCGTCGGATGAATGACCAGCGCCGTGCGCCCCATTCGCGCTTCGCGATTAACATAAACGTAGTTGTCACCACGACGATACCCATAGGCACGTGGCGTAATTTCATCCATTTCAAAACCCGCTTTTTCCAGTACGCGCGCTACCTCATCTGGTCTTAAATACATGCTTGATCCTCTCCTCTTCAAAAGCCCCGCAACCTTACAACAGCATGACAGTATCTGGCGTTCGGAATTTTCCCTAAAGGCCGCGCTCACCGTCTCGTTTGCTGAAAGGCCGTCTACACTTAGTATTACGTTTTAAATTAAAGGGAGCCAAAAAATGTTTAATCGAACTGACAAAAACGATGACATTGATCTTAATCAGGATGTGAACGAACTGGCAGATTCGCTTGAAGCGCTGCTGAAATCTTATGGCAGCGATGCAAAAGAGGAAGTGACGGCTGCACGCAGCCAGGCCGAGACATTACTTAAGCAAACCCGCTCCAGACTCAGCGGCGGAGGGAATCGCGTCACGCAGGCTGCACGTGACGCGGGTTGCCAGGTTGATGCATATGTGCGTGATAAACCGTGGCACGGGGTCGGTATCGGCGCTGCGGTCGGTATTGTCTTAGGTGCGCTGCTGGTTTCACGCCGCTAATCCCCGCTTCACCTAAGCCCTGCTTCCTGCGGGGCTTTTTTACGCCTGTTTTTTAAGCAACTCTCTTTACAAAATTAATTCCTGTTAATTTCCAGCCGGGAAAGCCGCATGTTTACTGGCATTTGCCACGTTCTGCAAGTCAACAGCGGAAATCCCTATATATAGTGCGCTTGATCTGATTAACCACTACATCTAGTATTTATATCATCAGCACGACACAAGATGTCAGCAAGGACGACGCCACAGCGAAGGGGATTTACTTCGTATCTGGTGTCCTGAACCGCTCACAAAGAGGAATACGAATCATGCGCATTATTATTTACACCAAAAACAATTGTGTCCAGTGTAACGCGACTAAAAATGCCCTGGATCGTAACGGCATTGATTATCAATTGATCAATCTCGATTCTCAGCCGGAAGCTATCACCAATTTGAAATCCCTCGGCTATCGCCAGGTCCCGGTGGTCATGACTGATGACGATCACTGGAGCGGTTTCCGCCCAGACAAAATCGCCAACCTGCGTCAGCTTGCCGCTGTTGAGGGGTAATCCCATGTTTCCACTGGTCTACTTTTCCAGCCAGTCGGAAAATACCCATCGATTCATCATCCGACTGGGCTTGGCCGCCCGCCGTATACCGCTCGACGCGAAGCAGCAGTTGCACATCAACCAGCCTTATATTCTGGTCGTGCCGAGCTATGGCGGTGGCAGCAGCCGCGGTGCCGTACCCAGACAGGTGATTCAGTTTCTCAATGATGAAAACAACCGGCGCGGCATTCGCGGCGTAATTGCCGCCGGTAACCGCAACTTCGGTGAAGGTTATTGTCTGGCAGGCAACATTATTGCCAGGAAATGCCAGGTTCCCTGTCTCTACCGCTTTGAATTGATGGGAACCCCTGATGATATTGCTCATATAAAAGCGGGAGTAACCCAATTTTGGCAACAACAGACACCCTCAATAATCTGACGCTGGATTACCACGCGCTCAACGCCATGCTAAATCTTTACGATGCCGATGGCCGTATCCAGTTTGACAAGGATAGTGAAGCAACGCGTCAGTTTTTCCTTCAACACGTCCAGCCCAATACCGTTGCCTTTGACTCGGCTGCTGAGCGTTTACGCTATCTGGTGGCAGAAGGCTATTACGAAGCGGACGTGCTTAATCAGTACAATTTCAGTTTCCTGTGCAGATTCCACGACGAGGCTGCGGCCTGGGGTTTTGAATTCAAAACTTTTCTGGGTGCATGGAAGTACTACACCAGCTACACGCTGAAAAGCTTTGACGGCAAACGCTATCTGGAAACCTTCGAGCAGCGCGCCTGTATGGTTGCGCTGACGCTGGCACAGGGCGATGAAAAGCAGGCACGTGCGCTGTTAGAAGAGATCCTCAGCGGTCGTTTCCAGCCTGCCACGCCAACTTTTTTAAACTGTGGTAAACAACAGCGCGGTGAACTGGTTTCCTGCTTTCTGCTGCGTATTGAAGACAATATGGAGTCGATTGGTCGTGCGGTGAACTCGGCGCTGCAATTGTCGAAACGCGGCGGCGGCGTGGCATTTCTGCTGTCAAACCTGCGTGAAGCTGGCGCACCGATTAAGCGTATCGAAAATCAGTCTTCCGGCGTCATTCCGGTGATGAAGATGCTGGAAGATGCTTTCTCCTATGCTAACCAGCTTGGCGCACGTCAGGGCGCAGGCGCGGTATGGCTGAATGCGCACCATCCCGACATTCTCCGTTTCCTTGATACTAAACGTGAAAACGCCGACGAAAAAATCCGCATTAAAACCTTATCACTTGGCGTGGTGATCCCAGATATTACTTTCCAGCTGGCAAAAGAGAACCAGCCGATGGCGCTGTTTTCACCGTATGACGTAGAGCGTATATACGGCCAGGCATTTGGCGATACTGCCATCAGCGAGAAGTATCACGAGATGCTGGCAGACGATCGCATCCGCAAAACCTATATTCAGCCACGGGATTTCTTCCAGACGCTGGCGGAAATCCAGTTTGAGTCAGGGTATCCGTACATCATGTACGAAGACAGCGTGAACCGTAGCAATCCCATTGCCGGTCGTATCAATATGAGCAACCTGTGTTCAGAGATTTTACAGGTTAACAGCGCCAGTGAATTTAATGACGATCTCGGCTACCGCCGTGTTGGCAAAGATATCTCCTGTAACCTGGGTTCACTGAATATTGCGCATGCGATGGATTCACGCGATTTGGCGCGTACCGTGGAGGTAGCGGTACGCGCGCTGACATCGGTGTCGGTGATGAGCCAGATCGATTCGGTGCCGTCAGTAGCAGAAGGTAATCGCCGCTCGCACGCCATTGGATTAGGCCAAATGAATCTGCATGGGTATCTGGCGCGTGAAGGAATTGCTTACGGCTCAGCAGAAGCCCTGGATTTCACTAATCTCTACTTTTATTGCGTGACCTATTACGCGCTGCGTACTTCAAATCATTTAGCCAAAGAGCATCAGCAAACTTTTGACGGCTTTGCGCAATCGCAATACGCCAGCGGTGCCTATTTTGACAAATATTTGCAGCGTGAATGGTTGCCGCGCACCGAACGCGTGACACAGCTGTTTGCCGATGCGGGGCTTACGCTGCCGACGCACGCCGACTGGCTGGCGCTGCGTGACGCGGTAATGAAACACGGTTTGTACAATCAGAATTTACAGGCCATTCCCCCCACGGGGTCGATTTCATATATCAACCATGCGACCTCCAGCATTCATCCGATTGTATCGCGTATTGAGATTCGCAAAGAGGGTAAAACCGGTCGCGTATATTATCCGGCGCCGTTTATGACCAATGACAATCTCGATCTTTATCAGGATGCCTATCAAATCGGTCCGGAAGCGATTATTGATACCTACGCTGAAGCAACGCAACATGTCGATCAGGGACTGTCGCTGACGCTGTTTTTCCGCGATGACGTCACGACACGTGACATCAACAAAGCGCAGATCTATGCATGGAAGAAAGGCATCAAAACGCTTTATTACATTCGACTCCGCCAAATGGCGCTTCAAGGCACAGAGGTTCAGGGCTGCGTATCCTGCGCGCTGTGATGAAAACTATGCAACTAAATCAAATTCAGGCCATCAACTGGAACCGCATTCAGGACGAGAAAGATCTCGAAGTATGGAATCGTCTGACCAGCAACTTCTGGCTGCCGGAAAAAGTGCCGTTGTCCAACGATCTGCCTGCCTGGCAAACGCTGAATAAGCAACAACAGCAGTTAACAATTCGCGTATTTACCGGCCTGACGCTGCTCGACACCATTCAAAATGTGACTGGCGCACCGGGATTAATGGCTGATGCGATTACGCCGCATGAAGAAGCGGTGCTGTCGAATATCAGCTTTATGGAAGCGGTACATGCGCGATCTTACAGCTCCATTTTTTCGACGCTGTGTAATACCAGTGATGTGGATGCGGCTTATGCATGGAGCGAAGAGAATGTACCGCTGCAAAATAAGGCGCGCATCATACTTGAACATTATCGCGCCGACGATCCGATGAAAAAGAAAATCGCCAGCGTGTTTCTGGAATCGTTCCTGTTCTATTCTGGCTTCTGGCTGCCCATGTATTGGTCCAGCCGCGGCAAGCTAACCAATACTGCCGATCTGATTCGTTTAATCATCCGCGACGAAGCCGTACATGGCTATTATATTGGCTATAAATACCAAAAAGCCTTGGAAAAGGTGGATGCAGGCCGCCGCGAAACATTGCAGCAGTTCGCTTATGATCTGCTGCTGGCGCTTTATGAAAATGAGCTGGCTTATACTGACGCCTTGTACGCCGATGTTGGCTGGGCAGAAGAGGTAAAAACCTTCCTGCACTATAACGCTAACAAGGCGTTGATGAACCTTGGCTATGAAGCTCTGTTCCCGGCAGAACTAGCCACGGTAAACCCAGCGATTCTCTCTGCCTTGTCACCGAATGCGGACGAAAATCATGACTTTTTCTCCGGCTCAGGGTCATCGTATGTGATGGGAAAAGCCGTGGAAACCCAAGACGAGGACTGGAATTTCTAAATAGGGCGATTCGGGCCATTTTTGGCTCGAATATTTCTCTTTGGTAGCCTGCATTCTGACGCCAGAATTTACTGTTTCTTAATTTTCTGTTTCGCCCTGTTTAACCTTTCGCTTTACGCTAAATATTCGCCTTTTTCAGAGTAATTTTCAGCGGCTTTCGACAAAAAACCTGCTGAAACACGGATAAATCACTTTCAGGATCACAAAAAATTAATCTGGCCGTATCCCTTGTGGACACTAGGAATAATCGCGATCAACCGCCTGTCAAGGCCCGCCTGTATTCCTCTTCAGGGTTGTCAGATATTCTGAGTATGCTACGGTATGGCCTGCTTAAAATTCATTAGGAAGTAGTTTTATATTAAATATTTTAACCGGGATTTTATTAGTGCATGGCAATTAAACTCGAAGTAAAAAATCTATATAAGATATTTGGCGACAATCCAGATCGCGCTTTTAAATACATTGAAAAAGGGGAAGGAAAAGACGCCATTCTCGAAAAGACAGGTTTGTCTCTCGGCGTCAAAGATGCCAGTCTGGCCATTGAAGAAGGCGAGATATTTGTCATCATGGGATTATCCGGTTCAGGAAAATCGACCATGGTTCGCCTTCTCAATCGTCTGATAGAGCCGACACGCGGCCAGGTCATCATTGATGGTGTCGATATTGCGAAAATATCTGACAGCGAACTGCGTGAAGTGCGCAGAAATAAAATCAGCATGGTATTCCAGTCATTTGCGTTAATGCCGCACATGAATGTACTCAATAATACTGCCTTTGGCATGGAATTAGCCGGTGTTGACGTGGCTGAACGTCAGGAAAAAGCACTGGATGCCCTGCGTCAGGTCGGGCTGGAAAATTATGCCCAGGCTTACCCTGATGAACTCTCTGGGGGGATGCGACAGCGCGTTGGATTAGCCCGCGCATTAGCCATTAATCCAGATATTTTATTAATGGATGAAGCTTTTTCCGCACTTGATCCGCTGATTCGCACCGAGATGCAGGATGAGCTGGTAAAATTACAGGCTAAACATCAGCGTACCATTGTGTTTATTTCTCACGATCTTGACGAAGCAATGCGTATTGGCGATCGCATTGCCATTATGCAAGGTGGTGAAGTCGTACAGGTGGGCACGCCGGATGAAATTCTCAATAATCCAGCCAATGATTATGTTCGTACTTTCTTCCGCGGTGTGGATATAAGCCATGTCTTTAGCGCCAAAGATATTGCCCGTCGCAGCGCGGGGGCATTAATTCGTAAAGCCGCCGGTTTCGGCCCACGTTCTGCGATTAAATTACTGCAAGATGAAGATCGCGAATATGGTTACGTATTGGAAAAACAGAAGTTTATTGGTGTGGTTTCAACGGATTCACTGAAAGCGGCGTTAGCGGCTGGCGAAGGGCTCGACAGCGCCCTGCTGGATATTCCTGCCGCGGTTCCTGCGGATACCTCGTTAAACGATTTGCTCTCCCACGTCGCACAGGCGCCTTGCGCCGTGCCGGTCGTCGGAGAAGAGAATCAGTACGTCGGTATCATTTCAAAGAGCATGTTATTACGCGCTTTAGATCGTGAAGGAGCCCAGCAATGAGTAAAGATGCAAGCAATCCGTGGGACGCCACTAGCGCGCCTGCACCCACTTCCCCTGCCCCAGCCGATCAAAGCAGCGATCCGTGGTCTGGCGCCGGTAATACGCCTACTGACAGCAGCAATGCAGTCCCCTCCAGCGATGGCGGTGGTGCCGATGCGTGGGGTTCTGCAGGCAGCAGCGGTGGTCACGATGCAGCAGCCAGCAGTGCCGGCAGCAGTGACTGGCTGAGCAGCACGCCCGCACCGCAACCTGAACATTTTAATATGATGGATCCGTTCCATAAAACCTGGATACCGCTCGATCATTGGGTCACGGAGGGAATTGACTGGGTCGTCAATCATTTTCGTCCGCTGTTCCAGGGCATTCGCGTGCCGGTAGACTACATCCTTAGCGCCTTCCAGCAGATGCTGATGGGCATGCCTGCGCCCGTCGCGATAGTGCTGTTTGCTTTGATTGCCTGGCAGATTGCCAGCCCGGCAATGGGCGTCGCGACGCTGATTTCACTGATCCTGATTGGCGCGATTGGCGCATGGTCACAGGCGATGGTGACGCTGGCGCTGGTACTTACCGCCCTGCTGTTTTGTATCGTCATCGGCTTGCCGCTGGGAATTTGGCTAGCCCGTAGCGAGCGTGCGGCGCGTATTATACGCCCGCTGCTGGATGCGATGCAGACCACGCCCGCCTTTGTCTATCTGGTGCCGATTGTGATGCTGTTTGGTATCGGTAACGTGCCTGGCGTAGTGGTGACAATAATCTTCGCCCTGCCTCCGATTGTGCGTCTGACTATCCTTGGCATTAAGCAGGTGCCTGCCGATTTGATCGAAGCGAGTGAATCTTTTGGTGCCAGCCCGCGTCAGATGCTGTTCAAGGTGCAACTGCCGTTGGCGATGCCCACCATTATGGCGGGTGTGAACCAAACGCTGATGCTGGCGCTGTCCATGGTCGTGATCGCTTCCATGATCGCGGTGGGCGGCCTTGGTCAAATGGTCCTGCGCGGCATTGGTCGTCTTGATATGGGCCTTGCTACCGTAGGCGGCGTTGGAATCGTGATTCTCGCCATTATCCTTGATCGCCTGACGCAATCCATGGGCCGTGACAGCCGTAGCCGGGGTAATCGCCACTGGTATCACTCTGGCCCTGTAGGCCTGCTGTTATCCCCTTTCCGTAAGAAATAATTTTTCGGGCGGCCTCTACGTGCCGCCCGTCCCGTAGCGACATCTAAAAATAAGGAATGACTATGCGCAAGACAGCTCCTCTGCTCGCCGCCGTGTTAACGACGTTTGCCGTTTCACATGTCTCCGCTGCCGATCTGCCTGGTAAAGGCATTACGGTCAAACCTATTCAAAGCACCATTTCCGAAGAAACCTTTCAGACGCTGCTGGTCAGCCGCGCGCTGGAGAAACTGGGTTATACCGTTGAGAAGCCGAGTGAAGTCGATTACAACGTCGGCTACACCACTATCGCCGCAGGCGATGGCACATTTATAGCAACCAACTGGAAGCCGTTGCATGACGATATGTATACAGCGGCCGGTGGCGACAATAAATTCTATCGTCAGGGTACGTATGTCAGCGGTGCTGCGCAGGGGTATCTGATTGATAAGAAAACGGCTGAGAAATACCACATCACCAATATCGCCCAGCTGAAAGATCCAAAAATCGCCAAACTGTTCGATACCAATGATGACGGTAAAGCAGACCTGACAGGTTGCACCCCAGGCTGGGGCTGTGAAGCGGTGATTAATCATCAGATTAAAGCGTTTGATCTGAGCAATACCGTTGAGCACAACCAGGGGAATTACTCCGCAATGATTGCAGACACCATTACTCGCTTTAAGCAGGGTAAACCCATTCTGTATTACACCTGGACGCCTTATTGGGTAAGCGATACGCTGAAGCCAAGTCGCGATGTCGTCTGGTTGCAGGTTCCGTTCTCATCGCTGCCAGGTGAGCAGAAAGGTGTCGATACCAAACTGCCAAATGGCGCAAACTACGGCTTCCCGGTCAACACCATGCATATCGTGGCCAATAAAGCCTGGGCTGAGAAAAACCCGGCAGCAGCAAAACTGTTTGCTGAAATGAAGCTGCCTCTCTCTGACATCAATGCAGAGAACGCGGCAATGCATAACGGTCAGTCTTCCGAAGACGCGATTAACGCTCACGTTGATGGCTGGATCAAAGGACATCAGGCTGAATTCGACAAATGGGTAAGCGACGCTCAGGCTGCAGCTAAATAATCGTTAACACACCGATCAAGGGCGGAATGATTTCCGCCCTTTTTTATTGTTGTGCGTCACTGGTATGTCCTGTTAATTAACGCAACATTGAAATAGTTTTTTGAGTTACTATTAATCTAATATGATTATTACTTCCCCTCTCACTCAATGAATACATCGCGCCAGGAGTTAACGCCCGCGTTGGTATTGCTGATGTCGATCGCTACCGGTTTGTCGGTCGCCAGTAATTACTATGTGCAGCCTCTGCTTCATACCATTGCTCAACAATTTAGCCTTTCTGTGAATCTGGCTGGATTTATTGTCACCACAGCCCAACTCGGTTATGCCTGCGGCTTACTGCTGCTGGTGCCTTTAGGCGACATGCTGGAACGGCGAGGGCTGATTGTTAGCATGACCTTACTGGCGGCGGGCGGCATGGTCATCACCGCCCTTTCTTCATCTTTTGTCTTTCTATTACTCGGCACTATCATTACTGGCCTGTTTTCCGTGGTCGCGCAAATACTGGTGCCGCTGGCTGCTACGCTGGCGGCGCCTGAACGGCGCGGCAAAATTGTTGGCACGGTCATGAGCGGCCTGCTGCTGGGCATTTTGCTGGCGCGCACTGTCGCCGGTTTACTGGCTCAGCTCGGCGGCTGGCGTACCGTTTACTGGACGGCCAGCGTTTTAATGGTGCTGATGGCGCTGGCGTTATGGTGTTTCCTGCCGCGCACGAAGCAATCCGTTCCGCTGAATTATCCCCAGTTGCTGGTATCTGTTTTCCGCTTATATGCCGGGAATCGGGTGATTCGCACCCGCGCTTACACCGGTTGCCTCTCCTTCGCCAATTTCAGCGTGATGTGGACTTCCATGGCATTTCTTCTTTCTTCGCCGCCTTACCATTTTTCAGAAGGACAGATAGGTTTGCTTGGCTTGGTCGGCGCGGCGGGAGCCTTAGCGGCACGTCAGGCCGGTTCGCTGGCGGATAAGGGCAAAGCGAAACTCACCACCAGCGGCGGTTTGCTGATTATGCTTGTGTCTTGGGCGGCGATTGCGCTGGGAGCACACAATCTTGCGGCCCTGATTATTGGCATTTTGCTGCTCGATCTGGCCGTGCAGGCGGTACACATCACCAATCAAAGCGTGATTTACGCGCAAAAACCGGAGGCACGTAACCGCCTGAATGCCGGTTATATGACCAGCTATTTTATTGGTGGTGCGTTCGGCTCCCTGCTGTCAGCTAATGCTTATCATCTGGCAGGCTGGTACGGCGTATGCGCAGCGGGTGCGATCATGACATTAATTAACTTATTGATTTGGTGGCGAGGCCACCGTTTCGAGCAGAGTCAGAAAATGTAAAGCCACCGCCAGCGTGCTGATTAAGTCTGGTTACGTTTGGTTGAGTTTGTTATGGTTGTCAGCAGACTTATTAACATTAGTTATTTTTTCCGGTGAAATTATTTCCTTTCACACATTTTTGATGCCGCCTGCTGCCTGCGTTTGCCGCAGCAAGCGAGGGTTTCGCGCCCAGGGTTACGGATTGACCTGGAATCGCCTGACGTTGACAGAGTGATAGTGTGAACAGTCACGAGCGGAAAATCTGCCTACGCTTAACCTGTCACAATGGTTATTATACTAGTTGCAATTAGTGAGGTTTTTTAAATGGAAAGTTCGTTTACTCCCATTGAACAGATGTTAAACATCCGTGCTAACCGCCATAAAGATTTCCCGTTGCAGGAGATCATTCTGACGCGCCTGTGCATGCATATGCAGGGCAAATTGTTAGATAACCGCAACAAGATGCTCAAGGCGCAGGGAATTAACGAAACCTTGTTTATGGCTCTGATTACGCTGGATGCACAGGAAAACCAGAGCATTCAGCCCTCTGAGTTGAGTGCAGCGCTGGGTTCATCTCGCACCAATGCAACGCGCATTGCCGATGAGCTGGAGAAACGCGGCTGGATTGAACGCCGTGAAAGCGAGCACGATCGCCGCTGTCTGCATCTACACCTGACCGAAAAAGGTAACGATTTTCTGCGTCAGGTGTTGCCGCCCCAGCATCAGAGTCTGCAATATTTATGGTCCTCTTTGTCAGTGGATGAAAAATCGCAGCTGGAAGGAATAACCCGTAAGTTGCTTAACCGCTTAGATAAAATGGACGAAGAACAACTTATCGCCTCGCTGTCGCGTTAATAGCAAGAAGTGCGACACAATCACCTTTCGAAACCGTTACCTTAATTTCCTTTTTGTCCGGCCAGCGCTCAGTCGCTGGCCTTTTTTGACTCGGGCATTTGCGAGAATGGATCTCCGCACCCCGATAAAATGGAAAACGTGGAGAATGACATGAGTGCAACAGCAGAAGCACAAAGTCCGCAACAGACTGGTAATAAAAAGAAAAAGCGCAAAGGGGTGTTAATTGGGCTGATGGTGATATTCGTGCTGCTCGGTATTGCCTGGCTGGTTTATTGGTTCCTGGTGCTGCGTCATTATCAGGAAACGGATGACGCTTACGTTGCGGGTAATCAGGTGCAGGTCATGGCACAGGTTTCAGGTAGCGTAAACAAGGTGTGGTTCGATGACACTGATTTCGTCAAAAAAGGCGATGTGCTGGTTTCACTGGACAAAACCGATGCCGAGCAAGCATTTGAGAAAGCGCAAACCGCATTAGCCCCCAGCGTGCGTCAAACACATCAGCTTATGATTAACGGTAAGCAATATCAGGCCAGTATTAAACTGCAGCAAACCGCACTGGAACAGGCAGAGACCGATCTGAAACGCCGCGAGCCGCTAGGTGCCTCTAACCTGATTGGTCGTGAAGAACTGCAACATTCGCGTGACGCAGTGGCTACGGCCAAAGCTCAGCTTGATGTAGCCGAACAGCAGTACAATGCTAATCAGGCAATGATTCTGAAGACCTCGCTGGAAAATCAGCCGGCGGTAAAACAGAGCGCTGCGGAATTGCGTGATGCCTGGCTGGCACTGCAACGCACTGATATTCGTAGCCCAATGGAGGGTTATGTTTCTCGCCGTAGCGTGCAGGTTGGCTCGCAGATCGACACCAGTACGCCGCTGATGGCGATAGTGCCTGCAACTCACTTGTGGGTAGACGCCAATTTTAAAGAAACGCAGCTGGCAGGCGTGCGCATCGGCCAACCCGCAACGGTAGTGGCGGATATTTACGGTGACGATGTGGTTTATCACGGCAAAGTGGTTGGCCTTGATATGGGTACCGGCAGCGCCTTCTCTCTGCTGCCTGCGCAAAATGCGACCGGTAACTGGATCAAAGTGGTTCAGCGCCTGCCGGTGCGTATTGAACTGGAGCAGCAAGACATTGCTCAACATCCGCTGCGTATTGGCCTTTCAACCTTAGTGAAAATCGATACCAGCGTCGCAGACGGCAGTGCTCTGGCTACCAGCGTGCGTCAGCAGGCGGCTTATAGCAGCAATGCGCTGGCGATTGATCTTACGCCGGTTAATCAGCTGATCACCGATATTGTCCGCGCCAACGCCGGATAAAGGAGCGAAGGCTGTAATGGCACACAAACCGCTTGAAGGGATGCCGCTGGTCTTAATGACCGTCGCATTATCACTGGCGACGTTCATGCAGGTTCTGGACTCGACCATTGCTAACGTGGCAATTCCCACTATCGCCGGTAATCTCGGCGCATCGAACTCGCAAGGCACCTGGGTTATTACCTCATTCGGGGTGGCGAACGCCATTTCGATTCCGATCACCGGCTGGCTGGCAAAACGCATTGGTGAAGTCAAACTGTTTACCTGGGCGACGATTCTGTTTGCTATCGCCTCCTGGGCGTGCGGCATGTCCCAAAGCCTGGAAATGCTTATTTTCTTTCGCGTTATCCAGGGCATTGTTGCTGGTCCGCTGATCCCGCTGTCACAAAGTTTGCTGCTGAGCAATTATCCTCCGGCAAAGCGTAGCGTTGCCTTGTCGCTGTGGGCGATGACCGTGATCGTTGCGCCTATTTGCGGCCCGATACTCGGTGGCTGGATCAGTGATAACTATCACTGGGGCTGGATTTTCTTCATCAACGTGCCTATTGGCGCCGTGGTCGTGATGCTGACGCTACAAACCTTGCGTGGCCGCGAGACCAAAACAGAAATCCGTCCCATCGACATCGTTGGACTGGTGCTGCTGGTGGTGGGTATCGGCTGTTTGCAGGTCATGCTTGACCGCGGCAAAGAGCTGGACTGGTTTAGCTCGACGGAAATTATCGTCCTGACTATCATCGCGGTGGTTGCGCTGGCGATATTGCTGGTATGGGAGCTAACCGATGACCATCCGATAGTCGATCTGTCGCTGTTTAAATCGCGTAACTTTACGATTGGCTGCCTGTCGATTAGCCTGGCCTATATGCTCTACTTTGGCTCTATTGTCTTATTGCCGCAGCTCTTGCAGGAAGTCTACGGCTACACGGCAACCTGGGCGGGGCTGGCATCGGCGCCGGTCGGGATACTTCCGGTTATTCTGTCGCCCATTATTGGCCGCTTCGCCAATAAGCTGGATATGCGCCATCTGGTCACGTTCAGTTTTATTATGTATGCCGTCTGTTTTTACTGGCGCGCTTACACCTTTGAGCCTGGCATGGATTTCGGCGCGTCGGCATGGCCGCAATTTATTCAGGGCTTCGCGGTGGCATGCTTCTTTATGCCGCTGACTACCATTACCTTGTCAGGTCTGACACCGGACAGGCTGGCGGCGGCATCAAGCTTATCCAATTTTGTGCGAACGCTGGCTGGCTCCATTGGCACCTCGATCACCACTACGATGTGGACCGATCGCGAATCAATGCATCACAGCTATTTGTCGGAATCGGTGACGCCCTATAGTACCAATTCACAGCAAATGTACACTCAGCTGGAAGGGATGGGTATGACGCATCGACAAGCGTCGGCCTATATTGCACAGCAGATTACTAATCAGGGATTGATCATCTCGGCTAATGAGATCTTTTGGGCCTCGGCGGGGGTATTTTTGGTCTTGCTGGTGCTGATCTGGTTCGCCCGCCCGCCATTTGGTGCGGGCGGCGGCGGTGGTGGTGCGCACTAAATATAAAAGCGAAACGGGCCATTCAGGCCCGTTTTTTATGCATTCTGACGCCACCATTCGGCGAGCAATACGCCGGTAGCAACCGAAACATTGAGGCTTTCCACGTTGCCCGTTCCACCAATCGAGACGCTCATATCGCCCTGCTGGAAAGTGCTATCAGACAGACCTTCGCGCTCCTGACCTAACACCAGCACCATTTTGGTGGGCAGTTTTGCTTTCGCCAGTGGCGTACCTTCATGGCTTGAAGTGGTGACAATGGTATAACCGGCTTTGCGGAATGCTTCGAGCCCCTCGTTGAAAGAGTAAGCACTGATAGCCTGCACGTGCTCAGCCCCGCCTTCAGCGGTACGTACAGCAGCACCTGATTCCAGCAGCGACGCGTCATTCACCAGCAACCCTTTTACGCCAAAGTGGGCGCAGCTACGCATAATGCCGCCGAGGTTGTGCGGATTGCTGACATCTTCCAGCGCTAATACACAATCTCTCGCGTCGGCCTGATGTAGCCATTCTGAAACCGCCATACCCATGCGCTTTTTGATCAGGAAACAGACGCCGCCATGATGCTCCGTACCCGAGGCTTTGGTGATCTCTGCATCATCTACCACATGGTAGGCTTTGCGGTTTGCCGCCAGCCAGCGCAGCGCTTCACGGAAGCGCGGCGTTACGCTCTGAATAAACCATGCGCGCACAATCGCATCCGGGCGGCTCTGAAACAGCGCCTGGCAGGCATTTTCACCGTAAACGCGGGTCTCTTCTAAACGCTGGCGGCGAATCTGTGCCGGATCAACGAAGCTTTTGCCGCTGATACCGCCGTGATCGGGCTTGTTATCATCCGCTTCAACTGGCGGACGCGAAACGGTACGCCAAGGTGAATCGCTGTTACCGCCTGATTTGCGGCTGTCATCAAAGCGCTCATTACGACGGCCACCTTCGTCATTACGATCGCTGCGACGACCCGCATTGCGAGTTTCTTCATTACGCTCAGTGCGAGGGCCAGAAGTACGACGATTATCTTGCTGGCGGGCAGCGGGACGGCCACCTTTGCCGGTACGAGGGTTTGGCGCACGCGCACTTTTATCATCCTCGCCACGCACATACATCACTTTGACCTTACCGCTTTTGCCTTTAAATTCGTCGTTCATTTCTTCCTCCTGCATTGAGAGCGCGAAGATTACCTGATGTGCAAGCGCTTAGCTATCAACTATTGAACCTATTGGGAAATCCAAATTGAGCGGTATTGCTCCCTCTTTCATAATGGACAATATTTACCAGACTGACATGTTTCAACATCAGAGGTTCCTATGAATACGGTATGCGCTTCCTGTCAGGCAACTAATCGCATTCCACAAGAACGACTTGCCGACGGAGCAAAATGTGGCCGTTGTGGCAATGAGCTGTTTAACGGCGAAGTGATCAGTGCCACCGCAGCGACCCTGGACAAATATCTGCAGGACGATTTGCCAGTAGTTGTGGATTTTTGGGCGCCGTGGTGCGGTCCTTGCGTAAACTTCGCGCCGGTCTTTAAAGAGATTGCTGGCGAACGCAGCGGCTAGGTACGCTTTATTAAAGTGAATACTGAAGCCGAACCGTCTTTAAGCACACGCTTTCGCATTCGCAGCATTCCAACCATTATGCTGTTCAGGAACGGCGAAATGGTCGATATGCTGAACGGTGCGATGCCGAAAGCACCCTTTAACGAGTGGCTTGACGAGTCGCTCTAATGCTTTAAGGCCAGCCACGCTGGCCTTTTCCTTTTTTCTGCGCTTCGATTACACTGTCGTTTTCCCTGCTCCGAAAAATCATGTCTGAAAATGCCGTCTTGCGTCTGCGCGCGCACCGCCTGGCTCGTGCCACACGCCCTTTTCTTGCCCGCGGTAACCGCGTGTTGCGCTGTCAGGGATGTTTACTGCCTGAAAAGCTTTGCCTGTGCGCCTCCATTGAGCCGCAATCAGCACGTAGCCGTTTTTGCCTGGTGATGTTTGATACAGAACCGATGAAACCCAGTAATACTGGACGCCTGATTGCCGATATTCTGCCGGAAACTCAGGCATTCGGCTGGTCAAGAACCGAACCGGATGCTTTGTTATTGCAGGCCGTCGCCCCCCCTGATTATCAGCCGCTGGTGGTGTTTCCTGCCAGCTACGCCGAGCCGGACCGCGAGGTGATAACTGCGCCGCCACTTAGCGGTAAACCGCCGTTGTTTATTATGCTGGATGGAACCTGGAGCGAGGCTCGTAAGATGTTTCGCAAAAGCCCGTGGCTGGATGCGTTGCCAGTGATGTCGCTGAATGTTAATACGCCCTCGCGCTATAGCCTGCGTGAGGCACATGGCGAAGGTCAGCACTGTACCGCTGAAGTGGCGGCGGCGTTATTAGAGCAAGCTGGCGATCATCAGGCAGCAGAGGCGCTGCTTAATCACTTCGAAAAATTCCGCGCCGCTTACCTGGCGGGCAAACCGCATCATCCCTGCCATCAAACAGAAAGTTGATTGTGTTACGCAGCCTGCGATCTGCCAGGCGGCAAGCTGACTAAAAAGCGTTTACACTCACGCAAAACCTCAGCTCTGGAGAGCACGATGAGCCAACGCGGACTGGAAGCACTGTTACGACCTAAATCGATTGCGGTGATTGGCGCCTCAGTAAAGCCTGGACGTGCCGGGTATATTATGCTGCGCAACTTACTCGCGGGCGGCTTCAGCGGCCCGGTGTTGCCGGTCACACCAAAATACAAAGCGGTCAGCGGCGTTCTCGCCTGGCCCACTATCGCAAGTTTGCCTTTCGCCCCCGATCTTGCGGTAATCTGCACCCATGCCCGGCGCAATCTGGCGCTGCTGCAACAGCTCGGTGAAAAAGGCTGCAAAGCCTGCATTATTCTCTCCGCGCCAGCCAGCCAGCAGGCAGAACTCAAGGCTTGTGCCAGCCGTTGGCAGATCCGTCTGCTGGGTCCAAATAGCTTAGGCCTGCTGGCGCCCTGGCAAGGGCTGAACGCCAGCTTCTCGCCAGTGCCAATCGGGAAAGGCCGCATCGCGTTTATTTCGCAGTCTGCAGCCGTCTCCAATACCATTCTGGACTGGGCGCAACAGCGTAACCTGGGATTCTCATGGTTTATCGCTTTGGGCGACAGCCTGGATACCGACGTTGACGATCTGCTCGATTTTCTTGCGCGCGACGGTAAAACCAGCGCCATTTTGCTTTATCTTGAACATCTCAGCGATGCGCGTCGCTTCGTCTCGGCTTCACGCAGCGCGTCGCGTAACAAACCCATTTTGGTGATCAAAAGCGGTCGCAGCCATCAGGCGCAAGCCTTACTTGGTACGCACAGTGGTCTGGATGCAGCCTGGGATGCAGCGATTCAACGCGCCGGGTTGTTGCGCGTGCAGGACACGCATGAGCTATTTACGGCCGTAGAATCGTTGAGCCATATGCGCCCGCTGCGTGGGGAGCGGTTAATGATTGTCAGCAATGGCGCGGCACCGGCTGCGCTGGCGCTTGATGAACTGTATGCGCGCAATGGCAAGCTGGCGACCCTCAGCGTAGAAACCCTGGCGCAGCTGGCAGAAGTGCTGCCAGAAGGCACGGGGCACGGTAATCCGCTCGACTTAAAAGATGATGCGACGCCGGAACGTTACGTAGCCTGCATTAATATTCTGCTGAATAGTCATGAAATGGATGCGTTGATGATTATTCACGCTCCCAGCGCGGTCGCACCCGCCACGGAATCGGCGGAGCGATTGATTAGCGCGATTGCGCAGCATCCCCGTGGTAAGTTGGTTACGCTGTTAACCAACTGGAGCGGCGAGTTTTCATCACTGGCCGCCCGCCGTGCTTTTACGCAGGCAGGCATTCCAACCTGGCGCACCCCGGAAGGTACGGTAACGGCGTTTATGCATCAGGTTGAATATCGTCGTAACCAAAAGCAACTGCGCGAAACGCCTGCCTTGCCCGCCAGCCTGACGCAAGATACTGAGCAAGCGCATCTGCTGTTATCACAGGCGCTGGAAAAGGGCATTACGTCGCTGGATACACATGAAGTGCATCCGATACTGGAAGCCTATGGTTTAGCAACATTGCCAACATGGATTGCCAGCGATAGCGCCGCGGCAGTCGTCATTGCCGAACAAATTGGCTATCCAGTGGCGCTGAAGCTGCGTTCGCCAGACATTACCCATAAATCAGATGTACAAGGCGTAATGCTCTACTTACGTAACGCCACAGAAGTGCAAGCCGCAGCGGATGCTATTTTTGATCGCGTGAAACAAACCGTCCCACAGGCGCGCATCGAAGGTTTACTGGTACAAAGCATGGCGAACCGCGCGGGAGCACAAGAGTTACGTATAGTGGTGGAACATGACCCGCTTTTCGGTCCCGTTATTATGCTGGGAGAAGGTGGCGTTGAATGGCAAGCGGATAAACAAGCCACCGTCGCGCTGCCACCGTTAAATATGACGCTGGCACGTTATCAGGTTATTCAGGCGATTAAAAATGGCAAATTACGCAGCCGTAGCGCCCTGAATCCTCTTGATATTGCGGGCTTGAGCCAGCTACTGGTGCAGGTATCCAACCTGGTGGTGGATTGCCCGGAGATTCAACGGCTCGACATCCATCCGTTACTGGCATCCGGCCATGATTTCACCCTACTCGACGTCACGCTTAATCTTGCGCCTTTCAGCGGCGATAACGAAGCACGACTGGCGATTCGGCCTTATCCACAACATCTCGAGGAACAGGTTGAGCTGAAAGATGGTCAGGCTTGCCTGTTTCGGCCAATTTTGCCGGAAGATGAACCGCTGCTGCGTGAATTTATTAGTCAGGTTACAAAGGAGGATCTTTATTACCGGTATTTCAGCGAGATCAATGAATTCACTCACGAGGATCTCGCCAATATGACTCAAATTGATTATGACCGGGAAATGGCCATTATTGCGTTACGGCAACATCACGGACAGCCTGAAATCATTGGTGTCACGCGGGCTATTTCAGACGCGGATAATATTGATGCGGAGTTTTCGGTGCTGGTTCGTTCCGATCTGAAAGGCCTGGGAATGGGACGACGTTTGCTGGAAAAGATGATTCGCTATACTCGCGATCATGGCCTGCAACAATTGAACGGTATCACTATGCCACATAATCGCGGCATGATTACCCTGGCGAGGAAATTGGGTTTTCATGTTGATATTCAACTGGATGAAGGTATTGTCAGCCTGAAATTGTCGCTACAGGATGGCATCAGCTAACCTTGTAGAGAAAGGTAAAAATCACCCGGGTCGGCGTGGTTGATGTTATTATGTATCGTTATGACCATGATTTGATGGCAAAAGGCCATGCAATGAACAGAGAAGAAGTGCACTGCGATGTTGTCTAAATTTAAACGCAATAAACACCAACAACACCTCGCACAGCTGCCGAAACTGTCACAATCCGTTTCGGATATGTCGACCCTTTACTCGCCTGCCGAATTCCGCCAGTCGCTACTGGAGATGATCGCGACAGCACATTCCCGCATTTGTATCGTTGCGCTCTATCTGGAAAATGATGATGGCGGTCGCGCCATTATGGATGCATTGTATGCAGCGAAACAAGCACGCCCACAATTAACTATTAGCATCCTGGTTGACTGGCATCGTGCACAGCGTGGGCGGATTGGTGCAGCGCGTGGACTGACTAATGCTGACTGGTATTGCGAAATGGCTACACAGCATGCGGACATTGCTATTCCGGTTTATGGCATTCCGGTGAATACCCGTGAGGCGCTGGGCGTACTGCATCTGAAAGGCTTTATTATTGATGATACGTTGCTTTATAGCGGTGCCAGCCTGAACGATGTTTATCTGCATCAGCATGATAAATACCGCTACGATCGCTATCAGGTGATTCGTAATCCAGCGCTGGCCGACACCATGTATGAATGGATAAACGTCCATTTAAAACAGGCGGAAGCAGTAAATCGTCTGGATTATGCCGAACGCCCTTCCAGCCCGGAAATTAAAAATGAAACGCGACAGTTCCGCCAGGATCTGCGGGGTTTTAACTACCAGTTTGAAGGTAACGGTCACAATGAAGAGTTAACTGTGACGCCGCTGGTTGGCCTTGGCAAACGCAGTCTGTTAAACAAAACCATCTTTCATTTAATGCCGTGTGCCGAACAAAAGCTGACTATCTGCACGCCTTACTTTAACCTGCCGGCAATTTTGGTGCGCAATATCATTCATCTGCTGCGTCAGGGGAGGCAGGTTGAGATCATCGTAGGTGATAAAACGGCTAATGATTTTTATATCCCGCAAGATCAGCCATTCAAGATTATCGGCGCTCTGCCCTATCTCTACGAAATTAATCTACGCCGTTTTTTGAGCCGTCTGCAATATTACGTCAGTAATGATCAGTTAGTGGTGCGCTTGTGGAAGGATGGTGAAAACAGTTATCACCTGAAAGGCATATGGGTGGACGATGAATGGCAGCTCATTACCGGCAATAACCTTAACCCACGCGCCTGGCGACTCGATCTCGAAAATGCGGTTCTGATTCATGATCCTTTGCAACAACTTGCAGAGCAACGTGAAAAAGAGCTCGCGCTGATTCGTCAACATACAACCATTGTGAAGCATTTTCGCGAGCTGGAGAGTATTGCTGATTACCCCGCCAAGGTACGTAAACTTATTCGTCGCCTTCGCCGCATTCGTATTGATCGCCTGATTAGTCGTATTCTTTGATTCAAGCCCACGGTGGGCTTTTTCAGGAAAATGTATGCGTATTTTGTTATTAACTGTGTTGCTTTGTAGCGGCTGCGCACATGTCGCTGATGACCGCTGGACAGGTCAGGATAAAGCTGAACACTTTTTTGCTTCCGCCGCTTTAGCAGCGGCTGGCAGTGAATATGGCGATCGTCAGCACCTTTCTGCTCGTCAAAGCAGCAGTGTTGGCATGATGTTTTCTCTGAGTTTCGGCGTCGGCAAAGAGTGGTTTGACAGCCGCGCCAATGGCAGCGGCTGGAGTTGGAAGGACTTAGCCTGGGATGTCGCAGGCGCGACAGGCGGCATCGCCTTATGGAATCTGAGCCAGTAATATCAGAGTTGCATCCCTTTACCGCGTTTGTGAAGCATTAAAGCCACCAAAAACGCCAGCGCGCCCATCGCCGAAACATACCAAAAGAAAGTGGTTTCAATCCCCTGTTGTTTCATCAATAGCGCCACGTATTCTGCTGAGCCACCAAAAATGGCATTCGCAACCGCGTAAGATAGTCCTACGCCTAATGCTCTGACCTGTGAGGGAAACATCTCAGCTTTGAGGATGCCGCTGATAGCGGTATAAAAGCTGGTGATAAATAAGGCCAGCATGATAAGCAGAAAAGCGATCCACGGGCTTTGCACATTTTGCAGTAGCGTCAGGACCGGAACAGTGCAAATCGCCGCGCCCGCGCCAAAAATCATCATTGAGCCACGTCGACCAATTTTGTCCGACAAAGCGCCAATAACGGGCTGTAGCAGCATAAAGACCAGCAAGGCGCCCGTCATTAAACCGCTGGCCGTTTTCGCATCCATACCTGCCGTGTTCACCAGATATTTTTGCATATAGGTAGTGAAAGTATAGAAACTGAGTGAGCCGCCAGCGGTAAAACCTAACACCATCAGAAAGGCTCGGGTGTGATTACGTAGCAAGCCACGAACGCTCCCCGCGTCTCTGTGTTCCCGGCTTTGTTTATCTGAAGTTTCGTCAAGCGATCGACGCAGCCATAACGCAATAATGGCTAATGCAGCCCCAAAGAAGAATGGAATTCGCCACCCCCAGCTGTGTAGTTGCTCATCGCTCAGAACAAACTGCAATACGACTACTGTCAGCACCGCCATCAGTTGCCCCCCGATCAGCGTGACGTACTGAAAGGAGGCGTAAAAGCCTTTACGTCCTTCGAGCGCGACTTCGCTCATATAAGTTGCGCTGGTGCCATATTCTCCACCAACCGATAATCCCTGAAACATACGCGCCAGTAACAAAATGGCTGGGGCAGCAATACCAATGCTTTCGTAACCCGGCAAACATGCAATAACCAGCGAGCCAAAGCACATCATGCATACAGAGGTGAGCATCGATTTTTTCCGTCCATGGCGATCGGCGATATAACCAAATAGCCATCCCCCGATTGGGCGCATCAAAAAACCCGCAGCAAACACGCCCGCCGTTTGCAGCAACTGTGTGGTGGTATCGCCTTTGGGGAAGAAAATGTGCGCGAAATACAAAGAGAAGAAGGAATATACGTAAAAATCAAACCACTCAACTAAGTTGCCTGATGAGGCAGCAACAATGGCCCAAATGCGTTTTTTAGTAGAAGCAGGATGCGGATTTTCGCCGCTTTGGCTTTTAATTGTGTCTGTCATGCTTTGCCTCTTTTCCTTACTGATAAGCAGCGTCAAGGAATTGAGTAAAGCATTTGTTAAGGGTGACCGGAAAGGAAATTAGCTCTCATATTTCAAATTGTGACATGACCGGTTATTTGCTTGTAATACATGCAATTTATAGCAAATTAAAAACCTTACTTTCGCACAATTGTATTTTGCAGGAAACCGACAGAGCAGGCTTTTACCGGCTGAAAACGGTCCGGGGCCGGACGTAAAAAAGCCCTTTGCATATGCAAA
>NZ_JASUAZ010000047.1:0-27953 GCF_030283135.1 Mixta mediterraneensis
TGATTACATCGAAATGTTTTATAACAGTAAGCGTCGGCATGGTTCGAGTGATCAGATGCCACCGACGGAATATGAAAAACAATATTATCAACGGCTCGGAAGTGTCTAGATTATCCGTGGCGATTCACTTGATGTTTTTGTTTTTCATATCTTCTTCAGCTATCAGTGTATTAGTTACCCTTTCGGTGCTGGCTTGATGAAAAACAGGCTAACCGTCACATCCCACTCAATAATGCCTGTCACCTTGTCAACGATATCGCTTCAGGCTTTGCTTTTCTCATCGCTATAACAGTGCCTGAAGATATTAGCTGTAGCCGGGCATCAACAGCTTTAGCCGGAACACATAAGCTAAACCGGGTGTTAATCAGGGCAGAAGACGAGCAACTATTCAGGGGCAAACCGGGATAATGATTAAAGACTCACAGCAAAAACCGTATTCGGTTGCAACTTTTTCAATGGCCTCGCTGATTTACTTTGTAAATCAGCCACTCAGGAACTGATGCTAATTTCAGCAACCAGCCGCTGAACGCTGGATCGCCCCGAGCAGATACTTTATAATCCCCGCTCCGCTGGCCCCTTAGCTCAGTGGTTAGAGCAGGCGGGCTCATTTTTGAGTGGCGATGAAATGGCGGTGGTTTTTCACGTACTTTTACTTTTAAAGGGCGATCTCTCATGAAAAAACCTTTATTAGCTCTGTTACTAATCACATCTCAGAGCGCATTCGCGGACAAAATACCCAACTCCATCGACAATCTGATAGCTGGTTATGATACCAGGACTCATGAACTGGAAGATGGTGAGCTGACAGTCAGATACAACAAGCAAGCACTAATGATAGACGCTGCAAAATCCTTGTTCAGTGCGATATGTGATGACTACTTTATGAACAAGTGGAATCCAGAGACAATCAAAAAAATCACTCTATGGAATGTCACGTCTGATCAGGGTTACAAAATAAATGGCGGTGGGATTGAGTGTAAAAAAACTGGTTCCATGGACTTCAAGCAAGCTGAAGAATACAAAACCAGTTTAATCGAAAAAATGTAAACCTAATCAGTGATTTTAAAAGTTCATATGGCCCTGCCCTCCCGTTGATGGGTGTGGTGGGGCATGATCAATTAGGTTGGGAGTAGTAATGTATCTCACAACGGTTTCATGAGTAACAAAAGTAGCACCACAGTTAATATTTTGGCACTGACAATAACGCTCTTTTGTCTGGTCCGATACCCTAAAGCTGCTTCTTGTATGCGCTGCGTGTCCACATTTAGGGCAATTCATCATAGTCAGAACCTCATTTGACGTTTCTTTAATTCACTTTAGTGAATTTACTACTATTCGAGTTCTAAATCATCAATTTTAACCTCAAGCTCCAGGCTGGTAGTAAAGCCATTATCCGGGCTGACCGTATGCGTCAACGTTGTAATGGTCCATTCGGCATCGTCGATAGGCTGCTTAAAGCCGCTCATCTTTACTGGCATTTCGGTGTAGAGATCTGCCCGGCCCTCTGCGAGCTGCAGGGAGAATGACGCAACACCACGCTGCAGACGCTCCCATTGCATTTTTGCCGCACGCTCAGCATTGCTGCGATTTGCGTAAGTGCGGTTAAGAACCAGCATGTTTTCATCCATTCCCACCAGATAATCACCCTGTTTTGCTTCCGGCTCTTTTGGCGCGGAGGTTTTCTTCCGACGGCGCTTAACCTTGGTTGTTTCTTTTTTCTTGGGTTCGCGGGTATGCAGCCAACTGGCAATTACGCCGGTATAAGCACCACGATCAGCCAGGGTAAAACGATGACCGTCACCAGCCTTACGCTCAATGGTGATTACCGGCAGCGGCTTGCCGCTCGCCGTTTTTCCCTGCCCCTGCCGGATAAACAACAGGTTTCCATCCTTAACGGAAGCAATCGCCCCATACTGGCGCGCCAGCTTCATCAGGAAACTGGCATCGCTTTCATTGGTCTGGTCCATGTGATCCAGCGCCTTGTCCGTCAGGTCTTTACCCAGCGCCATTTTGAGGTTATGCCGTGCTGCAATTTCCTTTACCACATCGCCAACGGTTGTCTGGTGCCATGACTTTTCGCGCCGGGTATTGAGGGTTTCACGGAAATCAGCGCTACGGGCACGGATAGTCAGACGATCAGGAGCACCGCTGTGCTCAATCTCATCGACAGTAAACGCCCCTTTCGGGAAAAGCGGCTGGCCTTTCCACCCCAGCGCCAGCTGAATAACAGCACCACGTCGCGGCAGAACGATCTGCCCGTCGGCGTCGTCCAGCTCCAGATCAAGCTGGTCAGCCTCAAAACCCCGGTTATCGGTCAGCGTCAGACTCATCAGGCGCGCATCCAGCGCGGTGGTCACGTCCTTACCTTCAATAGTGATACTGAAAGCCGGGCTTTTACTGTTCAGGTCAAAAAGATCAGAGCTAAAATTCACTGCAGCAACCCTCCAACAGTATTTTTAATATTACCTATCGCAGACGTTGCAGAGTCCTGCAGGTTACTGAGCTGATCGCTGAGACTGCCGAACATATCAGACAGCGACTCATCAACCCTTTTCAGGGTCAGCGTAAACTCAATACGGCGAGGCATTCCACTTTCAAAAAACTCTGTTTTTGTCTGACTCAGGCTCTCGATTACAAACATGCCGTAAATGGTCCCGCTTCCCTCAATCAGGGGCCATGCTTTGCCCAGCTCTGCCATTTGCTCCAGCGCGAGCAATGACAGCCTGCCCCCGGTGACTTCCGGCAGCAGTACGCCAGATAACGTCAGCGAGTCATTATCCGGGCCAATGAACTGCGTTGATGGTCGTCGGTTCACCCGACTGTTGGCGGCGTGTCGCCAGCTTCGCTGATACTGCAGCTCCTGATATGGCACTGTACGCAGCATAAAGACATATAACCCCAGCACCATCATCATGATTCATATCCCCCTTGATCACTGAAATTACTGCGTGCTTTAGCCCTGGTCTTGCGCTCGCGTTCGTCAAGCTGTCGGGCAACTTCACGGGCAATATCTTGTGCACTCTGCCCTGGCTGAGCATAGATAGTGATCGGCGCGTGAGTTTCAAAGTGCATCACTGGCGGCGCGCTGGCAGATTTCGCAGGCTGGCTTTGTTTATATGCCACAGTAGGCAGACTGTAAGGATGTAGTGGAGCAGCCTCTGCAGGCGCTGCCGCTACGCCCATGACACCTGCAACGACGGAAGCCAGCGCGGCAGTGCGCCGCCTGCTGGTCACATTTGCGGGGCCGTTCACAATTTCAGGGCCGTTCTCTCCAACAATACCGAACTGACCGCGCGGAATAATCCCACCACTGTCATACATCCCGGCAAACGGAACGGCAGCAGCCGCTGCTCCACCAACCACCTGCACCTGTGCTTTGTCTTGTGTTTTATTATTTCCGGTCATCCAGTCAGGCAGATAATCGGTGACTGAGGAAAGCTTGCTTTTTAGTGTCTCCCATTTGGCATTAATTCCATTAAGAATACTGTCAATAATGGCGCTGCCCATGTCCTGAAACTTCGCAGGAAGCGCGGCAACATCAGCCAGGATCGAATTCCATTTATCACTAATAGATTGCCTGATATTAGCCCACGCCTCAGAAACGCCAGATTTTATTGCATCCCAATTTTTAGCTATTAATCCCGGCAAGGTATAATTAAAGAACAGTGATTTAATCCCCTCCCATGCGGCGCTGGCCTTTTCTTTAATCCAATCCCATGCCGTACCTGTGGCATTACATACGGCATCCCACATGGCCTTGAACTTTGGCCCAAGCGTGTCCCAATTCTGCCAGATATAAATAGCACCAGCGGCGATCAGCCCAATGACAGCCAGTATAGGATTTGCAAACATCAATCGGCCCAGCCATATAACTGACTTGCCAACAGAACTGATTGCTTTCCCAATAAGACCAAATGCAGATGAAAATTTTAGCCCCATCACCCCTGCGCTCATTCGCACTACTGCCATCGGCCCTAACACGGATGCCAGCGCCAGTGAAACAACCCCAGCGGCGGTGGCAACAATGGCAAAGCCAGCTGCCAGCTTAAACAGCGCAGAGGTCAATTGTGGGTGTCGTTTAACAAAACCATCCAGACGCGAAGCCAGTTCACCCAACCAGTCAGCCAGCTTCTTTAATGCAGGGGCAACTGTTTCACCGATACTAGCCATAGCATTGGTAAAGGAACCTGTAGCGGCTTCCCATTTATTACCAAGAGTATTCAAGGAGGCATCAACACGCTCGCGCAGAGAAGCCTGATTTTGTAGCTTTGAAGCCGTTTCACGATACCCTGAGATGCCTTTGGTAATCATAATATTTAGCACCTGCAGCGTTTCCGCATCATCCCCAAAAATACCTTTTAACGTAGCTAACCTTTTCTCAGTATTAAGCTTTTGGAGTTGAGCTAATTGCGTGTACATTTTCTCCAGCCCGCCAAACTCCCCCTTTCCATCAGTAAAATCGAACCTAACGCCAGTGCCTTTTAGTTCATCATTAGCATCCTTCACTTTTTCCGTATTCATGACTGACTGAAATACTTTTCGGTAGGCATTACCAGCTGACTCTCCAGCCATACCAGCCTGATCAGCCATAACTAATAGAGGAGCAAATGTCTTAGCCGCGTCCAATCCCTTTTTATGAATAATATCCATAGCGCTGCTGATTTTTGAGAACCCCTGCAGCATATTTCCTGAATCTACCCCCGCGTAGAATCCTTTCTGGATCACGTCCATCAGATTCATCATGTCTTTTTCGGAGGTCTGAGTAGCATCTTGTAACTTAGCCGCAAACTCAGCTGCTGCAGTGGGAGCCATCTGTAACTGCACGCCAAGATAAGCTGCTGACTCTCCCAAGCCGCCCAGGATGACCTGCGCCGACATACCCTGACGGCGTAGCATAGTCATCATGTTCTGAAAGTCGGCTGTTGTTCCCGGCAGCTTATCGCCCAAAGCAACTGCAAGCCGGTTAATTTTTTCAAATTCAGGCGCTACCTTTCCGCCCGGTCCCATCATTGAACCGGCGAGCTGATTCGCTGCATTTTCTGATTCTGAATAGGCTTTTACTGGAGCCAACAACGTCATGCCAGTAGTTACCCCAGCCGCCATCGCCCCTGCACCATTACCTGCCAGAGAGTTCCTTAACTCGCGGGTCTTTTCAGCCTTAGCTTTAATGGCGTTGAGCTTTCGCTGACGCTCGCCAACTTCACGCAGCCTGCGCTCCTGCTCAGCCAACTGTCGGTTATACCGCTCAGTTTCTCGTGCAATCCGTGTCGTCTCACGCGCTCCGCCCCCAGCAGATAACCCCAGCCGATAAAGCTCAGCCCTGGCTGCCGCCATCTGGCGAGTTTCCTGTTGCTGTTTTTGTTCAAGACGTGAAACAGCACGCCACTGAGCGTCAAGCGCCTGCGTTTGTTTTTTTGTCGGGGATTCCAAAGATGACATTTCGCGCGTCATCATTTGAGCGCGTAGCCTCGCCTGATCCAGTTCGGCACCAGTACGGCTAACACTTTGAGTTATCTGATCGAAAGATTTAAGCTGACCTCCAGCATCACTCAGCTTTTTAATCTGATCGCGGGTTTGTCGAATAGCTGATGCCAGCTCCTTAGAGCCAGCCTGTGCATTTTTAAATGGGCGGGTTAACTTATCCACCGCCCCCAGAACTACCTGCAGTCGCAGGTTATTATCACTCATCGCTGGCCCCGCTTCGCTGAATTGCCTTATGCCGCCACTCCAGCACATCAGTCAGCGGCATAACGTCAGTGATGGACGGCGACCAGTGAAAGATGGTGGCAATGTCTGCCACCAGATCATCAACCGTCAGGTTGTCGGCAAATCGGCAAGCACCGACTTCGGCAACAAAAAAGTAACCACCTCTACAGCCATTGCTGTCAGATCGGCGGGGTCCAGCTCTGCCATTTCCTGCGCGGTCAGCATCGGGGTGGAGATTCGCGGGATCACGGTCATCATCGCACCCACGTCCATATCCATAATGGCTTGCAGACGGGTGCCACGCAGTGCGCCGGACTGCGGCTTACGCAGCACAATTTCGGTAATTTCAGCTTTACCGCGCATGATGGGGGTATCCAGTTTTACGGTCTTTTCAGTCAGCTTATCGCTCATGTTCGTTTCCTGTTAATGAAATACTGGCGCGGCTGCCCGCGCCGTTAAGGTTAATCAGAGGCCGAGGGCATTACGGTGTTCTTCCATCAGGTCCACGCCGTCAACGATTTCAACCATGTTGACCAGATCGACCTCATAGAGCACCTCACCGTTAATGGTCAGCTTCGCGTAGCTGTTGGTGCTGCTGACCTTGGTGGTGCTGCTCTCGCCGGTTTTCCACTCGCCGGAATCCACTTCTTTATGACGCCCGCGCACAACCAGCTCTACGGCCTGCACTTCGCCGGTATCGTCACGCTGAATGGAGCCGGTGAAACGCAGCTGAATGCCGTCAACAGTGGCCTTGCCCATCTGCTTGAATAGCAACAGTTCGGTGCCGCCGATTGAAAATTCCGTATCCAGCGCGCCATCGTCCAGCCCCATATCTACATCCACCGCGCCAGCCATACCGCCGCCGCGATACTTCTCAAACTTGCGGGTGAATTTCGGCAGGGTCAGCGACTCAACGATCCCCTGCCAGTTGTTCCCGTCGTTAAACAGGTTCAGATGTTTTAACTTGCGTGGTAAAGCCATGGTGTCCCCTTACGCGCTGACCTGGCTGGAGAAGTCCAGCAGGTACTGATCGGTGATGCGCTGGCGCAGCATCAGGTTTTCAAGCGGCGGCACCGGCGTGTAGTCGTAGTCGATAGTGAGCTTCCCGGCTTTCAGGGATTCCTTGTCGTTCACCGATTCATCCAGCCAGCAGTCAGCGCCGATGATGTAGCCCTGGGTTTTCAGGCTGCGCAGCTTGGCGCGGATACCTTCGATAATGTCACGGGCCAGCGAAGGGTTGAGCACGCCATCCACCGCCCACATGTGCGCTTCTGCGATGGTGTCAGCCAGCACCTGCGCCGTGCGGGTGTAGTTCTCAAAGGCAAACAGCGGATCGTCACTGAGGCAACGGGAACCCCAGAAGCGGAAGCCGTCTTTGCGGATAAGCGTGGTGACGTCGTTCTGGTTCAGCAGCCCCGCATCGGTTGCCGGGTCCTGCAGATCCCAGAACACATCAGCGGAAATGCCAGTGACGCCGTTCACGCCGACGTTGGACAGGGTTTTGTGCCAGCCAGTCTGCTCGTCAATTTTGGCGCGCAGGCCGAGCGCACGGGCGGAGGCGTAAGCCGTCGCATCTGCATTCAGCACTGTGTCAAAGTTGATGAAGTCAGGCCAGATCAGCATCCCCTCGCGCTGGCTGAAATTAGCGCGGTAGGCAATGGCTTCCGCCACCGTTTTACAGCCGTAGGCGGACAGGTAGGCAAACCCGCGCAGACTCTGCGCCACGCTCAGTAGCTCAGTGGCAACCGCCTGCGTGTCGTGTCCCGGCACGCCGAGAATACGAGGCTTGACGCCCAGCTGCGACTGCGCTGAAAGCAGCGCTTTCATGCCCGTTTTTTTACCGTCAGCAGCCACACCGCCGATAATGTTGGAGGTGGTTTCCGCTTCGGTTTCGCCCTGCGCCACGCGCACAACGACGGTCACAGGTTTAGCCTGGTCTGCAATCGCATCCAGCGAACGGGCCAGCGTGCCGGACTCACCCGCCTTACCGCTGGCGGTCAGCACATCGGTCAGCAGGACCGGCTTATTGAGGGGAAACATGGACGCATCAGCATCATCGCCGGTGCAGACCATGCCCACGATGGCGGTGCTCACCGTGGTAATGGATCGGGTGCCCTCGTTGACTTCAACAACGCGCACCCCGTGGTGGTAATCCTGAGCCATAAGGCAGTCTCTCCGGTTTACAGTGGGTGTGCCTATGTTCTGGTTGATATGCACTCGGCGCACGCACCGGGCTATGTATGGTGAATGGCACAATGGAATGGGTAAAAAAATCCCCGCAGATGCGGGGACGGGATTAATCTTTGGGTGGTTCAGGCCAGCTAATATCCGGGGCCAGCGATGTATCCACGCGCGTCAGCAATACGCGGTATTTTCGCCATGTATCATAGCGGCTCTTTTCTTCGTTTGTTGCCATATCCAGATCAACAGCATCCTGCAGCGGCTCTATTTTCTCAGCGGCACTTTTGATAAGCGCTGCTTTTGTTGCTATAGCTTCGGCAATTTCTGCCGCTGCTTTCGCCACCTCATCTGTTACCCAGCGCTCACCGTTCCACTTATCATATGGTGTCGATGGCGGGTAGATAGTTGTATCAGCAGGATAATCGCCCGGCACGGTAATTTGCTGCTCCGACCCGGTTCTGATATTCCAGACGGTTTCGCCGCGATGATCCGCCAGATATTCCCATCCGGTCAGCTGACTGTTCCGGCAGACGACATAACCTTTTTTTGCTGCCAGTGGCTTGTCCGTACAGGCATTTGCCGGAATGCTGACGCCCACCGGAATAAATTCCGTTGTTTGTGACAAATAAACCCGTGTAAGACCGTCATAATTGAATACATCAATTTCCCCCGCGATGACAGCGAAGCCATTTTCTATTACTGCGCTTTGCATTATGCTGCCCTCACGATAAAGTTAAATGCAACGTTTCGCGGCCTGTTTTCGTTGGCTGTAGGCACTACACGAGAAGCATCAAAAAAGAAATCATCGTTATAATTTGCTTTGTTAACCGAGGCTGGCGAATTAGCATCACGTGAACCTGAGTCATAAAAAGCACCACCAAACCCATCAAATAAAACACCACTTGCACCACTAACGAATCCTGTAATATTCCTGATTGCATCCCCCTGAGTCGTAAGCAAAATACGCCCACTATCAGCACCACGCCCGTCATCCCAGCCACGGATAAACTCGCCGCGCAAATCAGGAAGTTTTAACGCCGGATACGCCAGTGCCAGCTTAGGATACTGCGCCGCCGTAAATGCGGCCCCATTGCACTTCAGCCAGCCAGCGGGCGCTGCTGCAAGAGGCCACGGAACAGGAACACCAACCGGCAGGGCAGAGCCAGCGCCCAGACCAAGATTATTCAGAAACGCGGAAATATCGGCAATATCTGCGCCGTTAGCTGATTTATCCATTTTTCCGGCAAGCGCATTGGTCATGGTGGTGGCAAAGTTCGGATCGTTGCCTAACGCTTTAGCCAGTTCGTTCAGCGTATCCAGCGCCCCCGGCGAGGAATCAACAAGCGCGGCAATTGCCGCCTGCACAAAGGCCGTATTGGCAAGCTGCGTGGAATTATTTCCTGTCGCCGCCGTCGGCGCTTTTGGCGTGCCAGTGAATGTCGGGCTGGCTTTCGGCGCATACTGCGTATGGGGATCGGTAGCTGCGACATGCTTTGCCATCAGGTCATCCACATACACCTTCAACTCCAGCACCTTGTCATCCACATACTTGCGGGTTGCCAACACCACTGCCGGGTCAATTTTCAGGGTAATATTGTCGGTGCTGCTGGTAATCAGCACCATGCGCACAGTCTGCGTGCGCCCGCTCCCCTCTGCCAGCTGCGGCTTGTAGCTCTCCGGGCAGTTGCCCACGGCAATCAGCGCGCCGTTTTCATCAAACAAACCGACCTCACGAATCCACCAACCGCCCTCGGTTTCAGGGATCACCTGCTCAGCAATAATCTGGCTGCTGTTCTGCGGATCGATATACAGCATATTGAGGTCAGCACGGCGCTTTTCGGCTACCAACTTTGTCTGTTGTGCGTTTGGCGTGGGCAGCACGCCGCCACCGTCGCCCACCGCCATCTGGGTAATTTTCAACGGGACACCGAGCGCGGCGGCGCTTGCCAGTTTCGCCGCGCCGATCTCCGTCAGCAGGGTATAAAATTTTGCGCTCATGGATTCACTCTCATTATGTCAATAACATGGACCGCCCCGCCCTCGTAAGCGGTGCCGCCGGAAATAATGGTTTCGTTGATATACGGGTAGATCGTGATTTCTTCGCCGGTATAGGTAGCCGCGCCTACAAAATACGGCCCACTGGTCTGCAGGTTAATGGACATGCCGATCAGATGGCGGCTGCAGGGTTTGGCGTCACCGATCAGGCGCTCCAGTTCCAGATAGGTTTCTTCCGTGATGCCCTGGTCCTGCACGCCAATGTCCAGGCGAAACGTCCCCGGCTTCTCGCCGGTCTGCCACCACTCAATGATGCGGATCAGAAAACCAAACGGCTCCACCACGCGCCGCACGGCGCTGGTTGTCCCCTTGTGCTGATGGATATAGAAAGCATCCTGCACCACGCGCCGCACGGCGCTGGTTGTCCCCTTGTGCTGATGGATATAGAAAGCATCCTGCACCACGCGGCGCTTGACGCTCTCCGTCCAGCTTTCGTCCCAGCGGTCAACGGAAAATGCCCACGCCAGATACGGCAGAAAGCTGACCGGACACGTTGCCGGGTTCCACAAATCGCGCAGCGGCACCTGCAGATCGGAAATGCCGCTGCAGGTCTGCGCCAGTCGGCGTTCAAGCGGCGATGAACCGGGCGGCAGCAGGCTATTCATCCGTGCCCCCGTTGGTTACGCTCCATTCCGTACAGGATGCCGCCTGCGTCTTATCCAGCACCACATCATCCAGCGGGGAGGCCAGCTCCACACGCTGGACGCCCTCTACATGCAACGCGGCATAAATCGCGCTGCGACGGATATCACGGCCCAGTCGCGTCTGACTGGCAATGTACTTCTGCAGGCTGGCTTTTGCCGCAGCCATCACTGGCTCAGCTTCCGGCCCCGGATAAAGAAAAATAGTTGCATCCACGCTGTACGGGATTATTTCGGCGCTGCGCACCGTCAGGCGGTCTGCCACCGGGCGCACGTTCTCACTGTTAAGCGCCTGCTCCACCACCGCCAGCAGATCAGCCTCTGCCGTACCGTCACCTTCACGACTCAGTACGGTAAGCACCACCTCCGCAGGTGCCGGGCTGGTTGCGCTGGCATCTGCCACGCGCCCGTCCGCGCTTCTGGCGTGAAACTCATAGGCCGCCGTCGGCCCCGCAACGGACAAACCCTCAAACGCAGCCGGAACACGCAGGCGCAGCGCATCATCGCTTTCCATGACGGCAGCAACCGGCGGCACCGCGTCGTTGTCGGCAGGCGTTACCGTCAGGCGTTTTACGTTGTAGTTGGCTGCCAACTGATCGAGATCGCCGCCGATGGCATATGCCACCATGACCGCCTGCGCGGCCTCGTTAATTCGCTGGCGCAAAAGGATTTCACGGTAGGTGCTTTCCTGCAGCTGTTTGGTGACGGGTTCAGATTCCAGCGCTAATGTTCGCATAACAGCCTCCTGTTCATTTGCCGGGTAAAGGGCCACAAAGGCGGCCTTGCGCTCAGCCAGCAGCGACTCAAAATCCGGCACGTCCACTATCTGCGGCGCGGGCAGTTGGGAAAGGTCAATCACTGCCATTGTCTGCTCCTGTTGATACCGAAAGGGAAACCGGCGCGCCGTTATTGCGCTGCCCGGTAAGCTCAACCACCATGGAGCCGTCAAAATTGCTGCTGATGGTGATGGAATCCAGCGTAAGCCGTGGCTCCCAGCGACTCAGCGCCACATAGACCGCAGACATGACCTGCAGGCGTAGCGCCGGGTTCTGCGGCTGGTCAATCAGGGCGGATAGCAGGGAACCATATTCCCGACGGGCGATCCGGCTGCCCTGGGGAGTCAGCAGAATATCCCGCACTGACTGGCGCAGATGGTCCATATCAGTAATGGCCTTGCCGTTGCCCTGGCTCATGCCGATATACAGCGTCATACCGGGCCTCCTGACGTATCGCCGCCTGACTTCACGCCGGTGTGACCGTGTTTATCCACCACGATCCCGTTGGAACTCATCGCGCCGCCGCCCTGAGTGACGCCGCCATTGATCACCACCTCGCTGTTAATGCGCGTGGTATCAGCCTCCACCACAAACTCACCGGTTTTAAGGGTGATATTGTCCGCCGCCTCGATCACCATGGATTTGATACCCCTGACATGCCACCGCCCGGTGGCGGGTTCATACTCAAACCAGCCTCCGTCCGGGTACTCCGTCACGCAACCGTCCACGGTATCCGACGGCGGCGCAAACTGATTGGAGTAGATGGCAGGCAACGCAAAAGCAGTTTCCAGATTGCCGCCCATGCTCAGCACCACCACCTGCTCATCCGGCGACGGGCACCACCATGTACGGGCACCACCGGCACGCAGCGTCAGCCAGTTAATCCAGTTGGTTTCAAGCTCGCCCACTCTCACCCGGCACAGCCAGTTTTCCCGGTCCACTTCGGTCACGATACCGGTGCGGATCAGGTTGGTGATAAGGCGCATTATTTCGGTCAGTTGTGCATTCATAACGAAAGGTTGCCATCAGAGGGAAAAGGGAGGCAGCGCGGGCGCTTGTGCCAGCGGTGGCACAAAGATCACCCCGCAAGCCAGCGCAGCAGGGTGTCACGGGTGATAGTTTCCACCTCATCATTCACACCCAGCAGGCGACGCTCTGCGTAGCGGACCTCCGGGCCTTTTCGGCTGACGCGATCCCGCAGGCCGTAATGGTGAACACGGGCAATGCGCTGCACCTTGCCATCAAACTGTACGCTGGCAGAGTCCGCACTGGCGGCGGTTTTCAGGTATTTTGTGGTGCGAAGCTTTGCAAACATCTGGCGTTTGATGCGTCCTTTCTTGCTGCGGGCTGTCACCCGGCGCGGCTCATAGCCACTGCCGTCAGGATTACGCTGCAGCCTGATGTTCTGCTGCTGCGCCCGGCGCAGCTGTTGCGCCAGTTGCCGCATCATACGGCTGCGTGCAGCAGGCTCCAGATTTGCCAGCAGCGCCGCCAGCCAGTCATCCACCCTCTGCAGCTCATCCACGTTTCACCGTCCACATTTCTTCGGGTTCATCCGGCTCCGGCACGGCTTCAACGCTCGACACGCTGCCGTCAGTGCTGACCAGCACGCGCTCCGTCAGCTGCAGGTTCAGGCTGATATCGCATACATCGTTGCGCAGAATATCCACTTCAAAGGTGAACAGTTTTTCGCGCAGATCCGGGTTATTGATGGCGTCCGGCTGGCTGGTACTGAGCCACAGCAGGACTGGAGCCATCAGCAGATTCTGGTCGCCGCTGAAATCCTCGATCACCACGTTCAGGGTGTAGCGGTATTCCCATGACATGGAGCTGGCTCCTGTTGCCACCAGTGAGCCGTTATCAACGAAAAGGTGCAGTTTGTCTGGGTTGTCCCGGACATAGGCAACTGCTTTATTCAGGGCGCTGCGTAAGGACTGCGGTTTGTTCACTGTCTCGCTCCTGACACGCAATAATCGTGTCCACTTTGTCAGCACAGACCGCCCAGGCGGCCTCGGTTTCATCCAGCACCGCATTCAGATCGCCGTTACTGCGCGGCGCTGACCTTTCTAGGCGGCACTGCGTCACTCTGGGACAGCCACTCACGGTAAGCTGCACCTCCGGCGAGGGCCGGACGCTCCCGCAGCCGGATAATGTCAGCAGGCAAAGGAGTGTCAGCCCAGCGGCGCAAATCCTCGTTTTCACGTTTCAGTTCCTCGATCCGGCGCTGACGGCTTCGCAGCAGTGCGGTGGTCTGTTCCGCTGTCGCATAAAGCCGCGTCTGCTCCCGGCTGTTGGTTTCGGTCAGAATGGACAGGCCGATCAGCTGGCTGTTTTTCTTCGTCAGTTCCTGCGTTTTGCTTTTCAGCGCCGCGCCCTGCGTTTCGATGGTGTGGCTGGCATTATTTAACCGCCACGACTGCCAGCCCAGCGCCGCAAGTGCCAGCGCCAGCACTACCGCCAGCGCACGCATCAGGCCGCCATCGGCTCATGAAGCTGCGCGCGGGCAATCTGATACAAAACCAGCGTCAGCAGGTAAAACACCAGGGTGATCACCCATCCCGAAAACGCCAGGCACAGAACAATAAGCACCCTGATTACCCATGTGCGCACGGGTTTTACGGGGTGCGCCCTGAATTTCAGCAATGCCGCCCTGACCTCATCGCGTGCCCGATCTCCGGCGAACCACCCGACAGCGCACAGCGCAGCAAGCAGCCAGGCGAGGAAGCATGACACCCAGACAGACGCACCAACCAGAACTGGCGCACCGCTGCGCGGATACAGCAGACTGATAACCAACAGCGCAGCCCATGCCAGCTGGAAAAAAACGCTCATGACTTTCTTTTTCATTCCGTTATGCTCCTTTTAAGCACCAGGCCATTTCCCGCGCGCGGCGGTTGTCCAGCCCCTGATTAAACACACCTTTGACATACACCCAGCGCGGCAGCTGATGGCAGGCATCTGCCCAGCGCCGCTGGTTCAGCAACTTAACCAGCGTGGATCTGCAGGCGTTGCCAGTGCCCACGTTGAAAGCAAACGACACCACCGCGTCATAGACCTTTTGCGGCATCGGCTGCACCACACATTTATCCAGCGCCCTCTCTACGCGCAGCACATTGGTGATAAGTCCCTGCGCCGCCTGCCGTTCCGTGATGGTTTTTCCCGGCACCACACCGGACGTATTGCCGATCCCGTCAGTCCACACGCCCGCGCTGCACTGATAAGGCTGCAGGCGGCATCCCTCGTAGTCGGCTATCAGTTTCAGCCCCTCAACGGAGGTATGAAGCGACTGGAAACCGGGCAGCGTGGCGGCGATAGCCAGCACCGCCCCAACAAGGCAGCGCTTAACGATTGAAGGATTCATATTCCCCCCGCGAAATTTTGCCGCCACGTAACAATTTGAAAGACTGGTGTTTGTAGTACCAGTTGATAGCCAGCATCAGCACACCAATCAGTACGCCGCCAACCGTTGACGCATCCTTGAGCGACAGATCGCCCAGCCATGCCAGCAGCACGGCGATGCAGTAAGTGATAAAGGCGCTGATTCGTTCAAGCGTCATAATTCAGTCCCATAGCTGGACGGTCTGCGCCGTGGTTGACGCCGTAATGTCCGGCAGCTCCACCTGCAGCCCGTGCGGTAAAAATGGGCCGTACTCAGCCAGCCCCGGATTTGCCTGCAGAACCTGCTCAGTGACACCCTGCGTACGCCCGTAATGACGCCAGCAAAGCGCGTCCACCGTGTCATACTGATGCGCACGCACTTTCATCAGATAAGCTCCACCGTACAGTGCGGTGCATCCTGCACCCGGCTGATAGCCCATCGGGCATCACGCCACAGATCGCCGCTGGCCTCCGCCAGTTCCTCCCCTCGCTTCACACCTGACGCCGTGGCGTCATAGTCCTGATAACGCTCATTGAGCACAGCGCGCGCCCAGCAAAAAACAGCGTTGTGGTAGTGCTGGATACGCTCGCTTTTGCCGTCCAGCATTTCTGCGGGAACCTCAGCAAGTGTCCGCCAGCCCAGCATCTGCTGACGGTTGCGGAAGTCGTACAGCTCAGCGTTAACCTCAGAGATCGCCGTCAGCACGACCTGCTTTAAACGCGGCGGCGTCACCGTGCCATCAGTGCGCATCACACTGCGAAATTCCGACAGGTCCACATCAGGCCAGAACGGCGTATTTTTGATGACCTCCGCCTGTTCCGGTGCCTGTTCGGGCGCAACAAACTTCATGCGGCTTTCTCCTGAATAAGTGGGCGGTGGACGGGGTTTTGATGTGGCAGTGCCTTTCGCCACCCCGTGCCGCCCGTGCGCGGGGCACGTTCTTTAGCGGCTGTCATTGCGCAGTCTGCGCTCCAGCTGCTGCTTTTCTTTTTTCACGCCACAGCGGGGATCGAGCTGCAGCGCATGGGTAAGGTGATTCAGGGCTGATGCCGGGTTGCTTTCGCTCAGTACAGCGCCGATGGCTTTATGCAGACGCGCCCGCGACTGGTCCGGCATATCCAGATCGGTTGTCAGGTCCAGCGTCTGCAAAAGCAGATCGGCATCAAAACCTGCTGCGGCTAGCAGAGCGCTTTGCGCTGCGTCTGCCATTTCTTCTGCCAGCACGGTCTGCACGTTACGGTTGCCCAGCGGCATCACCCAGCCATGGCGCAGCGCATGACGCCCGATTTCCAGCGCACCGCCATAATCACCGGCATCGATACGCCACAGCATCACGTACATCAGCACGTCATCCTGCTGCGCACCTCCGGCAGCCAGCACGCCCTCCGCCCAGGCGGAATATTTCGGCAGCAGCTCCACCTTTATTTCCGCCTTTTTCACCGTGGACTGGACGCCCTTGAGGCGGCGGCGGTCTTCTGCCAGCTGCAGCAGCATCAGGTCATAGCCCGACGCATGGCGAACACTGCCGCCCTCACGGGCGGCCTGTTCGGCCTGAATGCGCAGGCGGTGCTGCCGTGCGGGACTCAGGCTCATGCGTTATTCCCCACCTTCCGGTGCGGCAGGCGCGCTGAAATCACCGATTTCGATGTTTTCAACCAGCGCCGCGCAGCGGTAGTCCTCGACCACATACGCCTCGTTGACGGATTCAAAGTTTTCAATCCGGTCACGTTTCGGGTTGTCGATAACAGAACGGCGGCGGGTATCTTCCTGCCAGTAGATGGACAGGTTATCCAGACGGGTGATCAGCAGGGCATTTGCCGGGAAGTAAGGCGCACGCACGGCCTGCAGGCCGCCCATACGTTTCTGGCTGATGATCAGATCGGCTGCGATTTTCTCGCTGTTGTCCTGCTCTTTGTTGACCAGCGGGAAATACTTGTCAGACAGCAGTTCACGTCCGCAGACAACAACCAGATCGTCATCGTCCTGATAAACCGCGTCGATCAGTTCGTTGACGGCATCCATCACCACGGCGTCCAGGTTGGCATAGTCGCCCCCCTTACCTACCTTGACCGCACCTGCAGTCGTTGCGCCGTCTTTCGTGGTGCTGCCCATGACGTGATCCGGCGCGTCTTCGCGGATTTTCTGCAGCCAGCCTTTATTGACGTCCTGCAGCAGCGGGTTTTCAGCACGATTGGACGTTTTGGCGCGCTTCACGCCGTTAAAGCCGATCATGATACGGTCCAGCGCCTGACGTTTGACGATGGCATTGCGGATACGCACCTGGAAGTCCTGGAATTTCGCCCATAGGTCCAGTTTTGCGTAGGTCAGCACCGTATCAAAGTTGGTCTGCTCGCATTTGTATTCCACGTCTTCCATCAGCGTCGGATCGGTAGGCTCGCGCTCTTTGGTGGTGGTATCAGTGGTTCCGGCAATGGTGCTGCCAACGCCCAGCCCCAGCAACTGACCGGACTGCTCAGTGACCGGCGTGATGTTAATCAGCGTCAGGAAAGCGGCGGACTGCTGGATCTGGTCTTCCAGCGTCTGCTGCACGGACGGCTCTACGGTGAACTTACTGGAGAGTTCTTCAATCTCCACACCGTTCAGGCGCGCCAGCTGCTGCAGGTAAGCGTTAAAGGCAAAACGGGTTTTCTTTTTCATCGGGTTTTATGCTCCATCAGCAATTGGTCAGGGTGCCTGCCGGTGCGTCACCACCCGGCGCGCGCTGGCGGTAGTCTTTACGGCTGTCTTCGCTGCTCAGCTTTTGCTCAAGCTCGGCAAAGGCGGCCTGCTGCTCCTGCAGGGAGGACTCCAGCTCAGAAAGGCGCTTGTCCTGTTCGGTCAGGGATTTATCCGTGCGCTCGCTCAGGTTCTGCTGCTCGGTGGCAACCAGTTCCACGGCTTTATGCACGTCGGAGAAACGCGCCTCATCGGTCTGCTCTTTTTTGGTGAACAGCGCGGTGACGCGGGCAAAGAGGGACGGCTTTTCGTCCTGGGCTTCTTCCAGTTCAATCAGCGTTTCAACCGCTTCCGAAAACAGGTTTTCAGGGTTCTGCTTGCGGTTCGCCAGCGGGTTATGCGCGGCGCTGGCGCTGAATGCCAGCATTTCGGTGCCAAGGCTCGCCGGATCGTCCGTCGCACCCAGCCCCACAAGGTAGGCTTTGCCGGTGTCAGCAAACTTCGTGCTGACCTCCATGGAGGTGAAAAGCTTCTGGCCCTTTTTCACCAGTTCCACCAGGGCGTCCGTGGGTTCGATATCGGCATAAAGCGCCATCTTGCCCGCCAGCGGCCCGTCCTTGATTTCTTCTGCAACCAGCCCCGTCACCCTGCCGTAGCGGTTAAAGGTGCTGTCCGGCAGATAAGACTTGATGTGCTCAAGGTTAATCAGCGCGGTATAGACCGTCGGGTTGTAGCTGGCAGCCATCTGTACCAGCCATTCACGCTGGATCTCGCGTCCGTCAGTGGTGGCACCTTCCACCCCGATACGGAAACGCTTTGCTTTCACTGTCATGAGCCGTGCTCCGTTAGAAAAAAACTTACTGGAGCCTTATGTTTGCGGTGATGGGGGGAGTGAAACAACGCGCGGCACTTGTACGGTAAACCACACAAACCGCAGCCGGGGAAAGCAGCCTGTCAAGGCCGTATGTTTGTGCCATGAACACCACACTGACCCCCGCAGACCTCGATCCCCGTCGGCAGGCCATGCTGCTGTACTTTCAGGGATACCGCGTAGCCCGCATTGCTGAAATGCTGGGCGAGAAAGTTGCAACCGTTCACAGCTGGAAGAAGCGCGACAAATGGGGCGACTATGGGCCGCTGGATCAGATGCAGCTCACCACCGCCGCACGTTACTGCCAGCTCATCATGAAGGAGCAGAAAGAAGGGAAAGACTTCAAGGAAATTGACCTGCTGGCGCGCCAGTCAGAGCGCCACGCCCGGATCGGTAAATTTAACGATGGCGGCAACGAAGCAGACTTAAACCCGAACGTTGCCAACCGTAACAAAGGGCCACGCCGCCAGCCCGAAAAGAATGTTTTCACTGATGAACAGACCGAAAAACTGGAAGAAATTTTCCGCAACGGCATGTTTGAATATCAGCGCCACTGGTGGCAGGCGGGCGTAAAACACCGCATTCGCAACCTGCTTAAATCACGCCAGATCGGGGCAACATACTTTTTTGCCCGTGAGGCGCTGATTGACGCCATCACTACAGGGCGTAACCAGATTTTCCTCTCAGCCAGTAAGGCGCAGGCGCACGTCTTTAAGCAGTACATCATCGACTTTGCAAAAGAGGTGGATGTTGAGCTGAAAGGCGACCCGATGACGCTCAGCAACGGCGCGTGCCTGTACTTCCTCGGCACCAACGCCCGCACGGCGCAGAGCTACCACGGCAACCTGTACCTTGATGAATATTTCTGGATACCGAAATTCCAGGAGCTGCGCAAGGTTGCCTCCGGCATGGCCATTCACAAGAAATGGCGACAAACCTACTTCTCCACGCCGTCCAGCCTGACCCACAGCGCCTATCCGTTCTGGTCCGGCGCCCTGTTTAACCGGGGCCGTGCCAAAGCGGACAAGGTGGATATTGACCTGACCCACAACAACCTTGCGCCCGGCCTGCTCTGCCCTGACGGGCAGTACCGCCAGATCGTCACCGTGGAGGATGCGGTGCGCGGCGGCTGTAACCTGTTCGACCTGGACCAGCTGCGCATGGAGTACAGCCCGGACGAATACCAGAACCTGCTGATGTGCGAATTTATTGACGATCTGGCGTCAGTGTTCCCGCTCAGCGAGCTGCAGGCGTGCATGGTGGACAGCTGGGAAGTGTGGGCAGATTTTCAGGCACTGGCGCTGCGCCCGTTTGGCTGGCGCGAAGTCTGGATCGGATACGACCCGGCGAAAGGCACGCAGAACGGTGACAGCGCCGGGTGCGTGGTGGTGGCACCTCCAACCGTACCGGGCGGCAAGTTCCGCATTCTTGAGCGGCACCAGTGGCGCGGGATGGACTTCCGCGCACAGGCTGACGCTATCCAAAAGCTGACGCAGCAGTACAACGTGACCTATATCGGCATCGACTCGACCGGCGTCGGTCACGGTGTCTACGAGAACGTGAAAGCGTTCTTTCCTGCCGTGCGGGAGTTTGTCTACAACCCCAACGTCAAAAACGCACTGGTGCTCAAGGCATACGACATTATCAGCCACCGCCGTCTGGAGTTTGACGCGGGACACACCGACATTGCGCAATCCTTTATGGCTATCCGCCGGGCCACCACTGCCAGCGGCAACCGCCCTACCTACGAAGCCAGCCGCAGCGAAGAAGCCAGCCACGCGGATTTGGCCTGGGCAACGATGCACGCACTGTTTAACGAACCGCTGCAGGGCGAAGCCGCCAATACCAGCAACATTGTGGAGATTTTCTGATGCACTCAACCCCAACTAACCTCATGACCACCGCCAGCCTGCCTGTAGATCGCCCTTTCTTTGCTTACCAGCATGAATGGAATAGCGGCGCACGCAGCAGAAACCGTGTGCTTACAAAAATGCGTCAGGCTGGCGCAGATTTCTTTTTCGCCTACGAAGCCCTGAACGATGCACTGCATACCGGACGCAACCAGATTTTTCTGGGCTGCACCCCGGCATCCGCCCTGACAGTCAAAACCTATATGTCAGCCTTTATAAATCAGGCCGCAGCCTGGACACACCTTGGAAAAATAAAATCAGGCAAAACGCATCTGGAACTACCAAACGGTGCGGTCATTTATTTTATCGGGCCGGAAAGTCTCGCCGCCGCGCTCCACGGAAACGTCTACGTGTCAGAGTATGCCTGGGCTGATTCCCCCAAAAATATGATTGCGCTCGCCAAAAGCCTGTCCATGCACGCGCGCTATCACGCTACCTACTACACCACCCCAAGCCCCAGCCCGGAAGCATGGCAGGAATACAAGAAGCTGATTGCCCGCAACAGCACTACCTGCATGACCTTTACTGCTGATGACGCTGCAGCATCCGGGGCATCGCTCGCAACCGGAGCCGCGCTTTTTGATGATGAATGGCTGAATGACATGAAAAAAGAATTATCAGCAGAGGACTGGAAAATGCTGTTTATGTGCGAATGGCCCCAGGCTGACAAGGAGCAGGCGGCATGAGCAAACGTAAAAACAAGAATAACCGCGCAGCGGTAGATCACAACGCACAATCAGGCGACGCTGCGGCGGAGGCGTTCAGCTTTGGCGACCCGGTGCCGGTGTTAGACCGACGCGAATTGCTGGACTACGTGGAATGCGTGCAGATGGACCGCTGGTATGAACCGCCGGTGAGCTTTGACGGACTGGCGCGGACCTATCGCGCCGCCGTGCATCACAGCTCACCGATTGCCGTTAAGCGTGACATTCTCAGCAGTACCTACATCCCGCACCGCCTGCTCAGCCAGCAGGCTTTTGCCCGTTTCGTTCAGGACTATCTGGTGTTCGGTAACGCCTATCTGGAAAAACGCACCAACCGGCTCGGCGGCGTTCTCTCACTTGAGCCAGCGCTGGCGAAGTACACACGGCGAGGCGTGGACCTCGACACCTACTGGTTTGTGCAGTATGGCCTGACTACACAGCCCTATAAATTTACGCAGGGCAACATCTTTCATCTGCTGGAGCCGGATATTAACCAGGAGATTTACGGGCTGCCCGGCTATCTCTCCGCCATCCCGTCAACCCTGCTCAACGAGTCCGCAACGCTGTTCCGCCGGAAGTATTACATCAACGGCAGCCATGCGGGTTTCATCATGTACATGACCGACGCAGCACAGAATCAGGAGGACGTGAACAATATCCGCCAGGCAATGAAAAGCGCCAAAGGGCCGGGCAACTTCCGTAACCTGTTTATGTACTCACCCAACGGTAAAAAGGACGGCATCCAGATCATCCCGTTATCGGAGGTTGCGGCGAAAGATGAGTTTCTGAACATCAAGAACGTGAGCCGCGATGACATGATGGCAGCGCACCGCGTACCGCCGCAGATGATGGGCATTATTCCCAACAATACCGGCGGCTTTGGTGATGTGGAAAAGGCCAGCCGCGTCTTTGTCCGCAACGAGCTGATGCCGCTGCAGAAGCGACTGCAGGAGCTTAACGACTGGCTGGGCGAAGAAGTGATCCGCTTTGAGCCGTACACGCTGGGACTGACAGAAGACAAGCGCAACGACTGACCCACCGCACCACGACAACAAGACCGCCCCTCACAGCGCCCCAGTAGCATTCTGCGGGGCGCTTCTTTTTTGCTGCCACTCCCTCACCCTCACCGATTGAAGCCGCCAGCGTGCCGGAGATTGCGCCGGATTTTCACCATTTCACCCCGTTGCGCGCGCTCGTATCCCCGCCACGCCTGCCCGCTTTGTGTAGTGGTTTTCATGCACCTGCATGACATAAGCAAAAGCCCGCCAGTTCTGGCGGGCCTCAGCAAAAACGATCCTCAAACGATCATGCGATTTCATGCGGCATAGTCATGCACAACAGCACTAACGCCTCGCGTGGCTCGTTGTTCAACCTTGCGGACGGTAAAAACCAGTTTTATCGTCCGCAACGTTCCCTAATGTAACCAGCTGTCGTCCTCCCAGACCTGCTGCATTATTTCCATCACCCGCTTTTTGTCTTCATCCAGTTTTAACCCGCTCAGCTCAACGCCGTTGGCGCTGCCCTTACGGATACGAATTGCTGTTTTGGGATACAGAGGGCGCAAATTACGGTAAAGCTCGGATTCAAGGGCGTCCAGTGTAGCCTGGCTAATCTTCTGCTCTTTATCGATCATTATTTCAATGCGCATACAGATTCCCCTCTAACTTGAAACGCCCATGGCTCGGCTGTACTCATGATTTCTGATTTTTTCCATCAGCTCATCGGTCAGTTCGGACACCCACTGGATAGCCAGTCGCTTTTCTTCGTCGCTGCACTCACTAGCCGCTACAAGCTTGATAAAAAAATCAATGCGCTGGAGCTTCAATGACTCCAAAAGATAATCCTGCATTTTCCCTCCTATCACTACCTCGGACATACAACAACTGTATATATATCCACTGTTTATAATTACAGTATAGTAGGAATTTGCGAATGTAAACCGTTTTTTATCTGTCAATTAGATCGCTCTGATGCGGATCAATAAGAGCAAGAATTGTTAAAGCTGCGGCATCAGTACCACTGACGCCATTTGTCATCTTCCTGCAGACGGTGGTTGCGGTAAAAAATACGCAGCCCGGCACCTGACGGAATACTGCCGCCGCGCAGAAGCAGGTCAATCTCTGACTCGCTACCATCGAACCCTCTGGAACTCAGTTCTGCCTCAAGCTGCAGGCGCTGCTGATCCGAAATATTCTGTTTATATGCTTTTTTCCGCTTCGGTTTTACCAGCCTTAACCTGGCTGTCAGCTCCCGCCGTTCCTTCTGGCCCATGTTGTGGAGATATTCCTGCAGCTCCTTCTCATCCATGGTTTTAATATCGGGTAAATCACCCCCTGATTTGTTCAGATTTTCAACAGGGGGACAGTTATTGCCACGAGTCCAAGGGGCGCAAGCGCCCTGGTCGGCTGCCGCCTCCTGAACGTCAACGGCCTTACGAACCTTTTTCCACTTCACCGCGTGCGTGCAAATCTTGCCCTCTGCAATCGGGGACCAGATTCCATAGATACGGATACCGTGATCGCCGTAGGTGCTCGGCTCGTCGTTAAGCTCATAAGCCGTGCGGACAAGGTGATGTTTGCGGGGAACCAGCACACCGCCCTGCTTCATGATGTAGGTGGCAAAGCAGCCCGCATCAGCTGCCGCCAGTACCGCATCCAGACGCGGGTTATCCAGTACCGGTGCGCCCGCTTTGCGTTCGCCCTGCACTCTCGCCGCCTGACCAGCCAGCAAGCGCAGCTCGCGGTATGCCTGACGCCCCGGAATACCAAAGAAACGAAATTGCTGGACACGGTGCAGTGACGCCCAGGCGCTGACATGCTCGGCGCTGTCACGCAGTGATCTCCCGGTTTCTTTGCTGATTTCTTTCGCCAGCCCGCGCCCGTCGATGTTTTTGCTGATGTATTTGGCGATATAGCTGGTCGGCGTGCCCTTACGCGGGTTGATAAGCTCGGACTTAAAGCGCGGCCCTGTATTGGTGCCCAGCTCCTCGCGGTCTTCACGGATGGCAAACTTACGCAGCAGCGCGGTGATGGAACGGCGGTCTTTTTTACGCATGAAGCACAGAAGATGCCAGTGCACGGTGCCGTCATGGTGCGGCTCTGCAACGCGGACGCCGTACCAGCGCAGCCCGGCTTTGTGCATTGCCTTGCGGAAAGCGGCGAACGTATCAACCAGATAGTCACTGCTCTGCCGGACAGTGGCACTGGTCCACTTCGGATTAGGTCTGCCGTTGTTGAGGGTTGCGTGGAAGCGTGACGGGCAGGTGATGGTATAGAACACTGCGCAGTCTCCGCGCATTTCCGCGATCAGCTCCAGCCCTTTAACACAGGCCATCATTTCATTACGGCGGTGTGCCGGGTTGCTGTTGCTGGCGTTCACCACGTCTTCCATGTCCAGCGTGTCGCCGTCCTCGTTGACCAGCTCATGCGAGCGGAAGAACTCCAGCGATTTGCGGCGCTGCTCGCGTTTATGGATCACGGCTTCATAGCTGACATACGGGGATGCTTTTTTGTTGACCAGGCAGACGGCGCGCAGCTGCTCCTCCCGCCACTCGCAGCGCATCTGCCACAGTTTGCGATACCACCAGTCCGCGCAAAGCATACGCGCCAGCGACGGTGGGATCAGTTCATAAGGCACCGGCTTGCGGCGGCCCTTTTTGCGGCGCAACTGCTCAAAGGCAGGCGGGATGACCTCAAGGCGCATGGCTTCTGCGGCAACTCTTTCCCATGCCTGTCGGATTTCTTCTGGTTTAACATCGTCGCAGACAAACAGATCACCGCAGGCCGCATCAAGACACATGCTCATATGTGCAGCAACCAGTGTGGAAAGGCGCTTAACCTGATCCTGATTCATTTCAGGCAGTACCAGAAGCCCCTCCAGCCCGTCATGGCTCGCCATGAACCGGAAAGACGTAGACACCTGACTGTCACGCACGCGCTCCAGCCGCTCAAGACAGGGCCTGATGGTTTCGCGCAGGTAGCGGGAATAAGCCTTTGCCCTGCCCAGGCTATGGAAATATTTAATCCGTTCCAGCAAAGGCTTGCTGATGTGGTGCGGCATAGCGTTAACGTCAGCCAGAATGACCAGATCGGGATTAAAACGCTGCTGCTCGCGCGCCATTTTGGCACGACTAATCAGCCGGTCCTGCTCCATTTCACGCTGGACAGGATCACGGGATTCATTGAAGAAATAGCGTTCCCAGACCTCATCGCTCAGCGCCTCACGGCGCAACTGCTCCTGCTCGTTATCCGCAGCGTAAAGAGCGATCAGGTTTGAAAGCGCAGACTCCGGCGCAACTTCCGCCGGGTCCAGATAGGGGTTAACCGCTTTTTTGGGGTTATTCCATGAAAAGGCCACGGCGGCCTCATTCGAGCCGCCGGTGGTTGGTGCATTATGTAATGTGAATTTACTCACTGCCACGCCCGCACCTCAGTTTCCACCGAGATATCTGGACCGGACGCCAAATTGACACCAAACCAGCCTGCTGATTTTGTGGCAATGATTTCTGCTGCAGATTTACCATCACCCGCAGCCACACCCATGCTGCGCTTTGCAGTGATACGATGGCGGGTGAAGTTACGATAAAGCGAACGGGTCAGTGATGTGTCGCTGTTGGACACGATAACCGGATGACCTTCTGATGACCGGCGTTCCAGAATAGACGCCAGATGATACTGATCGTCCTCTGTAAAACCGGCAGTGTGATAACCGCTAAATGTGCCATCGTATGGCGGATCACAATAAACAACATCACCAGCCTGCAGCAGCGCCAGTGTTTCTTCATAGCTGGCACAAATAAACGTTGCGCGTTGAGCCTTTTCTGCAAAAGCGCGTATTTCTCTTTCAGGAAAATACGGATTTTTATAATTACCGTAAGGAACATTAAAATGACCTCTCAAATTATAGCGGCACAAACCACGATAACCATGTCGATTAAGATAAAGGAAAAATACAGCTTTCCAGAAATCGGTGGTTTCAGCTGAATGATTAAAATCCTGACGGATGTTGTAATAGGACTCAGCGCTATTTGTGCCTGAAAAGAATCCTTTTGCATTTGAAATAAATTCCTCGCAGTCAAATGCAATATGCTTAAAAAGATTTATCAGGTCTGGGTTAATATCCCCGACAAGATAATGAGGATAGTCTGTCGCCATCATTACAGCGCATGAACCCGCGAAAGGTTCAACCAGTCGCGGGCCAGCAGGAAGGTGCTTAATCAGTTCCGGCATGATGGCGGTTTTATTTCCCGCCCATTTCAGGATAGTGCTCATACAGCCCCCCCGTTGTAGTGTTTGCCTTTCAGCTCTGCGATTTCCTGACAAGTGACGCAGCACTGCACGCCCGGAATGGCGCGGCGGCGAGCTGGCTGGATCGGCGCATCGCAATCAATGCAGAGAACACGGGAAACGCCCGGTGCTTTATTGCGGGCGGTGTGGATGTGGCGCTGGCGTTCTTCTTCAACGCGCTGCTGTACGAGGTCCATTGAATCAGCCATCAGTGGATCTCCTGCGCTTCGTTCTGAATCTTCACAGCTTCCTGACGCAGCAGCTCAGCCGCTTCCGTGTGGTTAAGCTGACGTGACACGATACGGGCAGCTAAAGAATCCAGACGCGCAGCCATCACATCTGCGCGTCCCCGGCGTTCTTCTTTGCGTGCCTCAGTCAGCAACAGGTTGAGACCAGCATCATCTGGTCCTGTTTTAGTTGTACGGGTTTCAATATTTCGCATAGTTGTTTCTCCTGAATTTGGGCAATAAGAAGCCCGGCGGGTTTACGCCATTAATTTCTGTTGTGGATTAATTCGGCATGGTTAGCCGCTTTGGAAATAAGCTCACCACTGCACGAAAATGATTCATTGCTTTCACCAGTTCCCGCTTTTCGTCAGTAGTCAGATCACTAATATTGACGCCGTGACGTTCTGCCGGAATTTTTGCCATATAAAAAATGGCTGCCAGTGCCCGCTCATTCTGTTTATTATTTACGTCGCGTGGATCGCGCATATCTTTAATAAACCTTTCAAGCTCCGGCTCAATATTCAGGCCAAACACTTTAGCTCTCAACTCCGCAATATGATTCAATGCGTCCAGCCTTTTACCGGGGCTTAATGGAACAGTCGCTGCAGCGCCTTCAATAGCCATGATTTCCCCTGTTTGGTTGTGGACAGGTCAGCCAGCAATTCATCCTGAGAGCGGCACGGGTGCCAGCGTTTGCCATCCTTCCCCATGATCCAGCCGTGACCGTAGTGCATTGCCGGGCTTTGCTTTATGAGAAGTGACGCAAAAGAGGGTTCTTTAGTCAGCATAACCACCTCAGATCAGACCAAACGAAGCGCCGAGGCCCGTCACGGTATCCACCGCGCTTGCCATCGCCGGGTTAGCCTGTAAACGCGCCTGCATCGAAACGGCAGCCAGTGCCATCAGACGAGTAACAGAGTTAATGCTGCTGATAACATCGCGGCGGCCTGCGGTGGTTTTCACATCACCCGATACGGCACCGGCAGCAACACGTCCGATTTCAGCAGTAGCGCTCATGACGTAATGCGGCAGCTTCTCTTTTGCTACTTCGTTCATCGGTACGCATGGCAGGCAGTGAATCTGAGCCAGAAAACCGTCAACCAGCGTGGAGTCCTCAGTAAGATCGGTAAGCAGCCAGATTTCCGACGGCGTGAGCTGATGCGGTTGCTCCGGGTTCAGCTTGTTACGCAGCGTCTGGACGTTCATTCCCGCGCGTTCTGCCAGCTTCGCCATGTTGTGACGCAGCGCAAAAGCCCGGCAGGCTTCGTCAAAATGCGGATGTTTGGAAACACGATAATCAAACATGATCCCCCCTTACCTTTGCCATAAAGTGAATTACGAACCAATAACAAGTTGAAAACGTGAATGACCCAGAGCTTTACGCATTTGCTCTTCTTTCCAACGTGCGTAGTAAATGCGGATGGGACCACCTGCTTTTTTACAACCTTTACGTATTGTGCGCGGTTCAATTGGCACGCAAGGATTATCACCAGTTGTCCAGCGATAAGCAGTACGCTCGGAGACACCTTCCAGCTCAGCAAA
>NZ_JASUAZ010000048.1:0-26625 GCF_030283135.1 Mixta mediterraneensis
GTAAAACACTAATCTCCACTCTGGTCTCCAATGTCATCATTGGCAGTGCCTTAAAACTGCCATTTTTACCCTAGGTGGGTCAGATTTACATCGGCAGGTGGGCCAGTTTTACATCGGTAGCGACACGAAGAAAATATATCTACGATAACAGGTGTATTGATTAACCTAGTAATGGACACCGTGATGTACATGACGGGAGAATTAATTATCCCAGAATTTAACAAACTATATACGGGATATAATATATATAACAAGTTAACACTTATTTACCAGGATCCTGAATCAGGAAAGACCGAAAAGCTACGTCAGCTGGGCTATCAACTGGATAAAATAGCCCCAAATATATCCTCTTCTGATATAAAAAAATATATCAAATTGTTCTCTTCATTATTGGTTGATACAACTATCATATGGGATAAGTTGCAAAACTTATATCAGCAGGATTCTCTATTACAATCAATTACAGAAACACTAAATTCTGTTTCTTTATCTATAAAAAAAACTTCGCTAACCGGGAATCAACTTTCTGCCCAATGGAGTAATATTGCAAATATTCTGCATCTACTGGCAAATGGATTGTCGCTGGTTAATAACTTATGTTCACTTCCAGAGAACAGTACAGCAGAACACTATTTTGACCTGTTTTTTAAGTCGACCTCGCTGGTAAATTCTATGCAGCCCTTACTGGATTTAGGGAAAAGCCTGTCTGTACTGAAAAACTATCCCTGTCAGGGTTCATCGGCTGAACAATTGAGCTGGTTATTAGAAGGAATTTCTAACCCTGAACTCTCCCCCTATATTGAACCCGTTACTGGAAAAGCACCGTTAGCATTTATTAAAAGTGCCGCTGAATTCCCGGCAAATGGAACATTGAGTGAACAGATTGAAAGTGCATACCATTTACTGGGTAATACGCCAGGAGTCAGTACATTTAGTAGTGCATTTCGTGAAAATCTCTATATAGATGAGATAACGCACTTATTAACTATGCTGATAAAAATAAGTAAAGGAGAAGAGTGCTATACAATTCTCACATCATTATGTACGACAGGCGAGGGAAAAAATATCCTGTCTGCGGGACTGCACTCTGCTGCATCAATGGCCATTCCTTACATGGGTCCCATTCCACAATTTCTGAATAGTGGCTGGCAACTCTGGAATAGTTTACTTTCGAACCAAAGCTGGTCTGATATCACAAAAAATATATTAAGCATACTGACCGAATCGCTTATTGCCCCCATGACAGATCCTCTTGGCGAAAGGACACTGCGACTGGCACAAGCTATCGCACAACATAATAGCTGGGAAGAAACAATTACACATATTATCCTGCAAGGAAGTAACGCTGGCGAAAAAGACATCAACTTTTATAAGCAATATTTGAATTTATTACTAGGATGGAAAATTTATCAGGCATTTCAGGAAAGTGATCCGGATAAGCTGAAAAGTCAATTATGTCATATCAGCTTTGAGCTAAAAAAATTGATCAATGTACCAGAATGGACCTATCTCAACACCCTTATCGATTTTATCCCGCTGCTGCCTGCACTACAGAAGGCAGATATCAGCATTCCCATGCAGAATGAAAACCTGATTACATGGGCTAACCGAATGCTTCATACATTGTCAAACAGCACCGATCTCGGCATCGTGACACTGCGCCATGACCTGTCTGCACAAATCACAAAGTGGACAGCTGAGGCGCTTATAGCTGGATTTTCTGCGATGATAAGTGGCGCTGTTTCACCTGATCAGACGCAAAAAAAAGCCATGCCCTCTCCTGCTGAGGGATGGGGCCTGAGCGATATTGCCCACGGTACATCTCATTGGCTGGTAACAGTCGATAAAACACTCGATAATGCCATTAATAGCATTTTCCCCTGGAAAGTTGTCGATGCATCACCGTTACCCGAGACGACGCCTAATAGTGAAACAGCAGAAACCGTCATTGGTAGTGAACAATTCTCTGTATCTAATCACAATCTGATCTCAGATGTGGATAAAACAGGTATCGATCACATACAGGATACCTATAATGATATCATCACTCTATATGATGGTTTTATTCTGGACTTTCTGGAAGAGAATGAAGAAGATGAAATAAATAACCCATGGCGGCAATATGCTGAATATACCCTTATGGGGACCTGGTGGGCATTTGTCGCTTATAAAACTCTGCAAACATGCAAAAAAAATAAATACACAGAAACCCTATCAGCAGACACCCCTTTAACAGTATTTTCAACCAATGGAGAAGGTGAACAATCTGAGACGCTGTTAAGCTTGCCAGAGACAACTAAACCCAATAAGACCGGAATTATCAGCCAATACAAAACCCCACTTATGATGGCTGCTGCGGGTATTTTTATCCCTGGATTATTATGGTATCTTCGTTCTGAGTCGTCAGGGGCAAAGGAAAAAGACTTCCCGAAAATACAGCTGAGTGATGAAGAATTTAATGCGCTTTCAGCAAAACTGTCAAATGATGAAAAAGAACTTTTCGAAAAAACTGCTTTTAATCATGCTCCTGAGCATCATATACAAAAACGCGTGGTTTATCATGATCTTTCTTATACTTATCGCGATCTACAATATATACAAGAAAATACTGTACCTGTTCATCTTACGTTAGGTAATTTCATTCATCGCATGGAAGAAAAACATAAAATAACTATATTTAATAGCCTGAATAAAATCATGGTGAAACGTTTTATATATGATGATAAAACCGATAGTGGAAGATATCATGAAGATATATCACTACACAGATATTTAATCACAGGGCCTGGTGATTCTGTTGAACAACATATTAATTATAAACTGCCATCTACCCTCCCAGAAAGGCTGGCTAAAGATCTTCAGCAATATCACCGACGCGATCAAAAAAGAATTCGTATAGCTAAAGATCTTTACCGTAAATTAGAATATACTGAACGCAGAATTGTTAGTGAATATAAAAATGATTTTCCGGGCTTTATCAGATATTTACAAAGGCGCCATCATCTGAATGATTTTATTAATAAATCAAGTTATGTAACTTATTATGAAGAAGGAACAATAAATGAAAAAAAATGCAGTTTAGAAGATGCATTAACAAAAATTGATCGGAATCATGTCATTATATATGAAAGATGGTTTTATCATCCCAAATTTAGAATCTTGATAAAATATTTTGAATATTTCCGTGAAATATATGAACAAAAAAATAACCTAGTAAAAAAAGTTGATCAGGATAGCTCCATTAATAGAAAGCATAAAAGAGTTTCAAACATTAATAAATCTGTACTGTATAAAACAGAGAAATTAATTAAAAATATAAATAATTATCATGGTGAAAATACCATAGCAGATAAAGATGAATTTATCATTGGTTATCATGAGGTATATGGTGATGGAGAGGATGAAAATAAACCAGAAGTCGCTAATTCAGCTTTCTATGCCAGTGTACTCTATTCAGTGCGTGCACAGGAAGAACAGGCATTCAGTAAATTTAAAAACAAAAAAATCACTGTTAACAGTATAAATGAAACATATGATAATTTGATAAAAGAAGCCAACTCTCGGCTAATGAAGTATATAGAAGAAAATCAGTTCAGCGATGATTATATTAGTAAAGAGGAGATTGCTTTACATGGAATTAAAGAACGTAAAGCACAATTTTACCATCTCAACAGAGATTTGGAAAATCTGGAGCTTCCTGTTGCTGACGGTAAATTAACCACTTCGCTGGTGCTGTCTGCCAGAACCGCCGCCATGCGCCATTTATTACGTATGGATTTGTATATGGAGCACTTTAATATTAGCGGTTTTAGTGATAAAAATATTCTTCAGGCCGCCACTGAAATATTGCAGACGGACAGTTCAATAACAGGTGTTAATGGCAATATTCAAAGCCGGCTTCTTGATCTGGAAGTCATTTATTTTTATTTTATTAAACGTTCTACTGAAAAAGGTTTTGATGAAAGTTGTTCATATAAATATAGTGATGAAAACTGGAAATGGGGAAAACCAACCAGAACAGTGATGGAGACATTCGATATTTTCAATAATGACAAAAATCTTCCAGCAGATATTCATTTTTTCCGTGATTTTTATGCTAAAAACTCACGAACATTCAGTCTGCACTTAAAAGAATTCCAACGCTCTGATAATTGTATAAGTTTTGACAGTTATTATGCGCAATTCAATGAATATATACAGAAGCATCTGGTGAACGATGCAAGCATGCTCACACAGTCACGTTTATTAAATCAGGCTGGTGATCCTAACCAGACTCATGTTCCACTTTGTAAAATAAAAAAAATTGAAGATATTACTTTTTCTACTTTTACCAGTAACGGAACTTTTAATCGGGTTTTAGCAAGGGACTCCAGTAATCCTAAAAAATGGATAGGTATGCGCAAGCCTGTGACAATACCAAAAGTTGGAGTACATACCAATATCGTTGCTCATATTATACAAACCCAGGATTACCGCTGGTTTCTGGTTGAATCAATGGAAGGACCTATGGCACCAACGATAACAGAAATTTCATTAGCTGTTTATCAAAAAATGAAGAGAAATGCCACCTTATATCTTGGCGATTTATTTCCAGACCGGGAGCCACTGGAGGCCGAAAATTTTTCATTATCCACAGGCAGTAGTACATGGATTAATAAGACAGTTGAAGAATTAATGCATGGGATAATTAAGAAAACGATTGAAAAAAAAATAAATGCAGATAAGAAGTCACTTCTGGATAAAAACTTTTTTGATGAAATCCGGAGTATGATCCCTTATCACGATACCATTAAGCGAATGATTCATGATCCAACCTATTCTCCTGGCTGGGAAGATCTGTTTTGGGATACAGCAAATTTAGTCCTTACTGTAGTCTCAACAGTTGTTCCTGTGATCAAAATTGGGATGGCTGGATTCCAGGCGGTTAAAACCGCACTGCTGCTGAGTGCAAAACAAGGTTTAACCGGTTTTGCATTAGCGCGCCTAGGTTTCAGAGCCGCCGTACCCTTTCTGCGTTCGGCGGCCCGAGAAGTGGGACATAGCACTGCAGGGTTTGTGGTGCCATTTTATCTCCCGGGACGCCATGCTTACCTGAGACTCAGGGAAGTCAGAGCACTGAGATCAATCTGACAGTCACATAACCTGTCTGCTCCCGCCAGCCTGCATCCTAGGCGGGAGAATATTTTGCAACCTTCTTTGGGGTCTGATGGGCGTTGGTGCACGGATGGCTAAATTATGTCAATGTGGTTGGGGTTCTATGCCGGAACCCCAGATTTTTCCGTTATCCCAGTTTCAGCCCGGCAATCAGCGCATTGCATCGCCCTGGAAATCCTGGAGACTAAACTCTTTGAGAAAAAATACGCGCTTTTCCCCGGAGGTCCGTCAGCGGGCCGTACGTATGGTTATTGAAGGTCAGAACGACCACGACTCACAGTGGGCCGCTATCAGCTCCATCGCTCCGAAGATCGGCTGTACCCCGGAGACACTGCGTATCTGGCTGCGTCAGTAGAACAGGGCAGCCTGACGGCTGCAAATTGAAAATCCCACCATCAGCCGGCCCCTGAGTTGCCATAACCTGAGGAAAATATGTATGATCTGACGACATATTTTCCTCAGGACCGTTCCCCATGATGACCCGTAAACATATCGATACCGTCCTGCTCTCCGGCTCTCCCTGCGTAAATGGGACTGGATTAAGCTGATGAAGCCTATGGACCCGCATCACCGGCGTGAAGGAATATGACTGCGATAATCCCGGCTGTCACCACGTAAAATACATCACTAATGCCTGCCACAGCCGCGCCTGTCCCTCCTGCGGGAAAAGGCAACCGACCTGTGGATTGCCGCCCAGCTCAACCGCCTGCCGGACTGCGACTGGATACACCCTGCCCGACACGCTATGGCCCCTGTTTGAGGTCAACCGCTGGCTGCTCAACGACCTCTGCCGCCTGGCCGTCGATAACCTGCTGTACGCCGCCGGCAAACGGGCGCTGGATATCGGTATTTTCTGTGCCATTCACACTTACGGGCGTCGTCTCAACTGGCATCCCCATGTTCACGTCTCCGTCACCTGCGGCGGTATCGATGAGCACGGTAAGTGGAAGAAAATTAGCTTCCGCAAGGACACCATGCGCGTCCGATGGATGTGGAATATCCGTCAGATGTTGCTGAGCGTCTGGTCTGAAGGTATCGCGCTGCCGCCGTCACTGACACACATCACCACAGCATCACAGTGGCGCAGGCTGGCGCACTATGCCGGCGGTGCCACGCTGAGCTTCCGCTACCACGACCACAATACGGGTAAGCAGGCGACGGAAACGCTGACACAGCATGAGATTGTGGCGCGGCTGAAACAGCACGTCCCGGAAAAGTTCTTCCGGATGGTGCGGTATTTTGGCTTTCTGGCCAATCGGGTATGTGGAGAGAAGCTGCCGGTGGTCTATAGCGCGCTGGGGATGGAGAAACCGCTATGCGCAGATGAGTAAGCCGTTCCTGCGGCGTGATCCGTTCGAATGCTTGCTGTGCGGTGGGCGTATGGTCTACCGTCAGGCGGTGGCGGGTCTGAATGTTCAGGGGCTGAAAATCCACGCGCGGGAGATAAGCCTGATGAGGTATATCCCGGTCTGACGCAGGGAAGATTTGCCTTGTGCACTCTGTCAGCCTGAAAAATGGCCAGAAAAAGCACAAATCATCACCAGTCTGCATGGCGCAGACAGTCCCTGCAGCATACGAATCGAATGGTGGTCAAATTTCAACCACCTTCTGCTGGTGCTGGCGCAGAAATAGTTTCAATTTCCTATACGTGAACAGAAACGCATGCTAAATACATTTTTGGGACAGCCTGATAACCGCGGCGCGGTGGAAAATACGGATTTGTTAAATGCTGCGGTGGATCTTTCAGTTATGGCGTAATGTAAGAAATTTGCTGCTTTGTTAGCAAGCTGGGCAGGCAAACGTTATCAAATTAACCTTACCATTGTGAAAGTTTCTTCTTTGTTGCGGATGCTGCCTGATTTTGATGCTCTGGCAATAAATCAGGATGGGTCTCCATCTGCTAACGTAGCGCACGTCTGTTCTTCAGGTGGCTGGTTATGTTATTCCTTCATCAGAATTGAGGATCGAGTTATCCCCATAATTAACAGGGTAGATCCAGTAGTATGATCTTAATACGATCTCAATACGATCCTATAACTACCAAAACGATCCCCGCATCCTCGTAGAGCTTGTCACAACTGGCTTAATCCCTGATCGAGGTTATCAGTTATATGCTAAATGTTATCAGTCAGGTGCATTTTGTTTTCGCTCATATGCTAAGAGTTATCGGTTATATGCACTTTGATTTCCGCTTGTATGCTGGTAAAGTTATCCGTCATATGCAAGGGCGGTTTTTCCTGTTAATAAGTGAATCTTTGTTATGACCAAGAAAGTCAAAGACTTAGATAGTATGACGGACGAAGTGAATAAAAAAACGGGAGAGGTTGTCCACTTAAATCCCACGGCTAACGCAACGGTGCAACCTGTAGCGCTAATGAGACTCGGGCTTTTTGTTCCCAATACTGACCATGCGAAGGCGAAGAGCTCGGTAAATACTGTTAAATCGACGGTTGATGCTACTGAAGATCTTTATCATCTGGAAGTGGTTAAAAGGGAAGGGTACAAAGACATCTCCATTCGATCTGAACGCCTTGATATGGCGACAGATTTCAGGGTCTGGCTGGGGATCATCCGCTCCATTTATGATAATGGCACGTTTGCAGGTAAGCTGAAGTTACCTTTCACAAAATTCCTGCAGAACTGTGGATTTGACTCGAAGCGTTCTAATAAGGATATGAAAAAGCGCATAGATGACTCTCTCATGCGTTTACGCGGCGTAACCATACAATTCCGTAATGACACCGGCTCGTTGACTACCGGCCTTGTTAATAGCGCTCATTACAGCATGACGAAGAATGAAGTTGAGATCGAAGGGGATCCCCGCCTTTCTGACCTCTATCAGATGGATTACAAAGTCTATCTGCGTCTCAAAGCTATTGATCATTTGCCCAGAAAAGAATCAGCACAAGCCCTGTACACATTTATCGAGAGTCTGCCCAAGAATCCAGCGCCTGTGTCTATGAAACGCTTGCGTGAACGGCTTCGTTTGAAATCCCGCACGGCTTATCAGAACCATATCGTTCGTAAGGCCTTGGAGGAGTTGAAAGAAATCAATTACCTCGAATACAGTGAGTTTAAGCGTGGACGATCGGTGTATTTCAACATTACTAAGCGCAATCCAAATCTGATCCCTGATAAGTCACCAAAGCTCAGCGATTCAGGGATGGCTGAGCCGCAGATTGTCGATGAACAGATGATTTCTAAAATCACTAAGCTCAAAGACTCGGGTTTTAGTGAAGAAGAAATCGCCAAGATCCTTATCAGCCTTGATTCTGAATGACTGGCTGATAAGTAAAGTAAGCAGCATACGACCGCCAACCTTGTTAAAATTTACAGCTTATTCAAAAGGATATGAATGAGATGTTCCTGTTATCCAACAAAATAACTCTTCTCTCATCTCTCTTAACTGAATGCAAGATCCTATGTATTCAGCATATGACTGATAACCTTCGGAACAGATAGTATTGTATGTCTACATCATTAGCATACGACTGATAACCTATTGCCTCGATTTGCTGGTCATATCCGACCATGAAATTTAAGATGTTATATTTACTAAAGTCTTCAATAACAAACAGTTAAAAGCATTAATAGTTTGATTAAACTGATCTGAGAATTCGCTGATCAGCATATGACAGGAAACCTTACGGCATATGACTGATAACTTTATGCAATCCATGCCGCCTTTCCGTATGGGACAGAGGGGAAATTTATTTCAAATACTTGATATTTAAATGCATTATATCTGAGTTAATGGATTATTTAGCGTAACCTTAAGCGGGCAGTGTTGTCGGAATTAACAGGTTAAGCATACGGCCGATAACCTTTGCATATGACTGATAACCTCTGGATGCAATCAGGCAGTTGTTTGCGTTATGTTTACTCTGTCCTCAACAACTGCTCGTATAAATACAGGTGCCTACAGCATACGAGCGATAACCTTTTGCATACAACTGATAACCTTTGTTTGAAACCCGCTCGTTTTCGCTTAGCGTATCCTCAATGAAAAATGAGGTGATTACTGCATATAAGCGATAACCTACAGCATACAACCGCCAACCTTTATTACCTCGCTTTTGATCATTAATTATTTTAAAATCAATAGGTTAAATGGAATTTAAAAGGTGTTCACCTTATAACAACCTTATCGTTACAACGAGATTTCTTACAGAGGCGATTCATAGCAGTAGTCATGTATTTGCATACGAGCGATAACCTGCATTGTTTAACCTTTCAAAACGTAACCAGATTAATTTTTTGACTTTAATAGGAAAATATCAAGACATCCATACGGATGAAGCGCTTTTTAGCATACGACGGGAAACTTCTTATTACTGATGCCGGGTAACCTGTATTCGTCCTGATAAGCAATGCTCGTTACTCAATGAGTGGATTTTCAGCATACGACGGGAAACCTTTTGAAGAAGTAAGGTGCTGCTCAGAGCAGATAAGCCTGCCGAGAGTTTGCTCTGTAGCGCATACAGCAAAGTGTAATCATACGCACGCTGTCTGCCTTTTTACCTTTTTTGTCGCTGCCGCTATGGTAACTGGCTTTGCAGCTATACCCGTTTCGCTGAATGATTTACCGCTGTTTCTGGAGCATAAAAGCAGAAAGTCCGAAGCGTATCTTTGCCATGTTGGGGTATAGAGATGAACCCAGCCAAAGCCTGTTTCTGCCCCTGCCGGCATGTAGGCGGTTGCCATACAATAAACAAGATAAAGGCGTTACTGAAAGCAGTGACACCGCCTGAAAATGTTAAAGCGTTAAACTTATGCTCTTGGTAGGTTTAAATCTTTGTGGTGCAATGTGGTGATGTCCTAAGTTTTAAGCTGTCTCTGTCGGCATTATGGAGCGCACCCTTTCAATCCGTTATTGTCAATCGCGCCAGACGTTCTATCCATGATCGATAAAGCATCGGGGAAAAGTCCGGGTAAGACACTAAGGATAAGGGTGCTATGGCCAGTCGGACAGGTATCGCCCGGCAAGAAACAGATCCGTGTCGCGACTCTGCAGGTCTCATGATGTAAAAGGTTGAACCACATGCGTGCGATGAAGTGTATGGCTGGCTTCGCAAAGCGTGTGGTTAAATACAAAATGTTATTGACCCTACGAGTAAAATTTTAGCGCGGCTCAGGTTATTAACATGATCTATTCTACTCTCTCGTTTATTCAGGATACTTTTTAGATTTTTTATATGGGCAGACGGGTATTTTGCAAATAATTTTATGCTTACATACACCATTTATGATATGCCTTTCACATCCCCCATAGCTCTTGATGTTTTTCCAGTGATCAGCAGAGTAACGGTAGGTTTTTAAAGTGGTGACTGATGCTACTCTTTGTGCAGACTTAAAAAAAATCCGATCGCGATATAAAAATACTTCGCTACTGATCATCAAACCAGCATCGAACTCGGTCCAGAGAATGATCTTTTGTCCTTTTTTATCATTCAGGAGCAAAAATAAAACACGAGATTCCGGACTTAACATCTTGTCCTCAATCGTGAAATAAGTATTCAAATTACTTCCTCCGAACGGGTGTTCCCTTTTATGCAATGCATTTTAAGATCCCTTTTTAGTTACTTTAGACACTGTATCTGTGAGTCGTGAAAATTCGTTTCGATTATAAGTGATTAATTTATTTAGTAATTGAAGTAGACCGCCGAATAACATTTCGCATAATTGTTAGCCAGCCAGGCTGAAATTAAGCCTTTCTGTAACCGCCATGATTAATTCTACCTATAAGATAGATGATCTTTATAGAATTTTCTTGAGTCGTGTCAGGTTTCTATGCAGTCATCTCAAAATTAAAAGAATGGACATTTTATGATCAATTTTTATTTAAATTATACTATATCATAAGTAGGAGTCCCCACATGTGCGCTTTACCTGGACCGGGCTAATTACCTTCCTTCGCATCCTTAATAAACTCAACGGTTACTCACCAATGATATAAATGGGTTACTCACCAATGATATAAATGGAGGGGCGGCCTGTATTTGGTAAATTAAAATGGCTATTATAAAAATAGCGTTGCCATATATGTATTACGCTTTTAGAATAAAAATAAGAGGCGGAAGGTTAATTTTTCAATATAACTACGTAAATACGCCGTTTTGGACTATCTGTTACTGAAGAAGGAGTTTATTACTGATAAATATATTCCAGAGCTAAGCGAGGCTTCTCTGAAATAATCACTGTGGTGTGTTATTATTAACGCCACGATGACGCGGCGCTGAATTCAAACCGTAATACCGTACTGTTTCAGGCTTTGCATACTGGCCTGGCCAGTTTCAAATAAATCTTTTTCCCACGCATGTGGACTTAACCATTCCGGCGTCCAGACACCATCATAGCCAGTGGCACGTACCGCGTTTAGCCAACCGTGAATATCAACTTCGCCCTGGCCGGGTTCGTAATTGCGTTGTACCCGCTCATCCCTGGCTTCACCAGCACGTGCGGCGCGGCCATCGCAGTAGTGAATACCGTAAATCAGATTCGCATCCATCTGGGCTACTTCTTCAGGACGCGTATTGCCGCCCGCGTGCAGATGCCAGAAATCAATGACCAGCCCAACGTTGTCTTTACCACAGGCGGCGATCATATCCAGACCTTGTTGCAGCGAATTGAATGGGGTGCTTCAACGAAATTACTGCAACCCACCCAGCTAATGAAAAATAGCACAGAAAATAAGCCTGAACATACTGCAGGACGCAATTATCTATCGGTAGGGTTTACTATGTCCGATCAGCCAGCAACTGTTATAACAGGCAGGTGGGATGTCTGTAAGGTTAACAAATATACGATGGACATTATTAACGCTACCATAGCCTCCGCCCTGGCAACGACGATAACGTCCAATACGATGCTGAGTAATAATGATTAAGCTTCGCCAATACAGCGGCGGGCTTGCTATTTTTCAGCAGAAAAATCAGAAAAGCTTTAAAGACCTGGACCATATAGAACTGATTTATATTTAGTGCAGCAGTAATTAATTTAAACGCGCTTTCAATCGATAGAGATTTTAATCTATTGATCCTGTCACGCATCTGCTGCCTCAAACGCCTGTTTATTTTCAGCCTGGCGGCCGCGGCACAACAGCAACAGAGCATGAAAAGGACACTGCCGATCGCTGCTTCGTACCATTTCTTACTACTGATGTGGTACCACCTTATAAGCAAATAACTGACATATCTCATCGTAATTTTCATCGCGCGGCATTAAGCAATTTGAGTTCGCTTAGTCAGAAAGTTACGTAGTAATCCCTCAGACTTAAGCTGTTCTATGCCGTAAATGGAAATTAGCAGATCAGCAGCGTTATTTTTCCCGGCAATGTTGGATTATGTCGCCCCAGGCTATGGCAAAGATTTGCAGCGGTGGGGGAGGAAAGTCAGCCTTTAATGCAAAAATAGAAAAGTGGTTATTGCCATGCCAGCCAGTAGGAAGCAGAGGATAATGACTGGCTTTATCGGCAATAAAATAACGGTGAAAAACTATTGTATACCTTATTTTTTTCTGTGCGATTGAGGTTTTATTTAATGTGATGGAATGCTTTGGTTGCCTTCAGACCTGCGAGCGAAAATCGTTTAAAGTGCTCAGTCAGTGTCTTTGTCTGCATTGCGGTAATTTCTCTGACCGGCCCTGGGATTCGGTTACCCGCAACTATAAACATCATGCACGGGGCCATAACACTTAACATGCAGGGTAACAAAGCCGGATTGTTTTCGCTGATACCTGCCGCTTCGCTGATAATTTTCCGCACCGACTGAATTTTTCCCATGCATTCGCTGTTCACAAAGTCTGAGAGCTGGACCGAAGGAGCCAGCAATTCTCGCGCAAATACCCGCCCGTGCCAGCCATTTCCTTCATTCAGTTTTGAAAGAAAATTTTCCAGAAACACACCCAGTTTTTCTTCCAGTGGCAGATTGCTTGCAGCCAGCGCCGCAAGTTTTTCTTCATCCAGGTAAGGTTGGTGTGCCAGTGACAGGACAGCAAGATACATCCCGTCCCGGCCGCCAAAATGATAATTGATAGCGGCCAAATCAACCTGTGCTGCACTGGCTATTGCTTTGTTTTTAGTGGGGCAGGTGGTGGCGAAACTTGATACGCGTGCGCTGAAAATCCAGGAAAAACAGGCAGAGGCCCGGTTAGATGCTGAAAAACAAAGCGTGCGTGAGCAGCAATCAGGTGCCCGACCAGAAGAAATCGTGCAGGCTAAAGCTCAACTGGCTTCTGCACAGGCATAACTGACTAAGGCTCGTGAAGACTTCTCGCACATACAGCGTATCTCCTCCAGCACCGCCGGCAAAGGCGTCAGTAAACAGGAACTGGATACCGCCAGGAACAACCTGAACATTGCCGGGGCCAGTGTTAAAGAACGACAGGCCAGCCTTGACCTGATGATTAAAGGGGTTCGAACGGAACAACGCAAAGCGACCGTGGCTCAGGTTAAAGCGCTGGCGGCCGATCTTGAGTTATTACAATACCGAATTTCACAGGCAGAGTTACGCGCGCCGGTTAATGCTGTTGTGAGAGCGCGCCTTCAGGAACCCGGAGATATGACCAGCGCGCAGAAGCCTGTCTATACCCTGGCGCTGACTGAACCGAAATGGGTGCGCGTCTGGATCGATGAAGGCGACCTGGGACGAATTAAATCCGGTAGCCATTCAGGATGCCGGGAAAATACGCCTCGCGAGGTGCGCCAGCGGGCCGGGCTGGCTCATGCAGCAGATATGAATACCGCGTTTATCGCAATTGTTGAGAACGCCCGGGCTCAGAATCATAAAGAGGGGAATCAGTAATGAAAAATTCCACTTTTATGAGTCGGCTGATTTCACTGACCCGTAAAGAAACACGCCAGTTATTACGGGATAAAAGCAACCTTGCGGTGGGGCTTCTGCTGCCCGTGGTGTTGATTTTGCTGTTTGGCTATGGCCTGTCGTTCGATCTGAATAACGCCAGAATCGCCGTTGTTCAGGAACAACGTACCCCGCAGTCCTGGCAGATTGTCACGGCGTTGCAGGGCAGCCGTTATCTTTCGGTTCAGGAATATACGAACCTGAAGACCGCTCAGGATATGCTGCGTAAGGGCGAAACGGACGCCATTTTACGCATTCCCCCCGATTTTGCTCAACGTCTGACCACTGGCAATGCGCAACTCCAGCTCTTGCTCAACGGTGCGTCTACCAGCGTCGCCAGCGCTGCACAAGAATATGTCACGCCCTGGCCACACAGACGGCCATTAGTGCTGATCGCGGCGGAAGCCAGTCTGCCACCGGCAGCGTCACCATTGAACAGCGCATGTGGTTTAACGAATCCGGCAACAGTACCTGGTCTGGTGGTGCTGATCCTGACGTTGATTGGCGCTTTCCTGACCGGGCTGCTTATTGCCCGTGAGCGTGAACACGGCACGCTGGAGGCGCTCTTTGTCACACCGGTACGTCCGCTTGAACTGGTGCTGGCAAAACTCGCGCCCTATATGGTGGTAGGCGCGATCGATCTGGTTATTTGTCTACTGGCTGCACATTATCTGTTTGAGCAGCCGGTGCGCGGTTCAGCGAGCAGGAGCAACAGGAGAAAAGTGCCAAAGAGGCTATAGTGCTGATTCAGGCGAGATATGATGGCGGACTGACAAATTTCATCAATGTGCTCGACAGCCAGCGAAGCTACATCCAGGCCCGCCAGGCGTTGGCAATGAGTCAGCGTGATGTAAAAACAGCCTGGGCAGCGGTGAACCGCTCGGTGGGTAACTATCCGCGCTGAATAACGGGAGAGAAAAACGTAAGGCAATCATTGATTAGAGATCACCTGGCGCTGTCCAGGATGGCGGTGATATGCGCCTTTAACGCTTTATGATCTTTTCCAGACTCACAGTAAAAAGTTCTTTCCGCCTGTTGAGCCTGGTAGTGCGTCTGCCGTTAGCGTGTCGCTGTATAGCGTTTCCCCGCGCAGGTGCACCAATAAAGTGACAAGCCTCTGTAGAATTGCGTTCAGCTAGCGGCAACTCAAGTTATGCGGCAGCGGAATCAATCGATCTCTATTTTTGACGGTTTCAGTTTTCGCTCAGATTATATCAAAAGCGTGTTCCTTTTGTGACGTTACCTTAAAACCGCTGGCTTTTTTTCTCAGAAATTTTATCAGATAAATTTATGATAAATTTGGTAAAGCTTTCCTACCGTGAGTCTGGCAATGATAGTCTGAATGCTTTAATAATATTCATACCTGCTGGGATCAGATTTATGATGTTTTTTGGAATGCCTAGGTTGTAATAGTTCACTAAATTTAGCTGGGCATTCTGCCAATATCAGCGATTTTAATGCGGCTTTAGCGAGAAATGTTAACCGGAAATATCAGTAAGCACATTCCCAGGCCGGATTGTTCAGCATTCATCTTGACGCGACTGAAATTGCTGCCTGAGTTTTTTGGCTTATCGAAATCATTAACAGAGAGTCAGTAGCTATAGCAATTTTACTGCAAATACTCAGACAGTTATAAAAATTAATTTGTAATAATGCTTCATAACGATGCGTGTGAAGAAGAGATGCTCTTGTCTACCCCATAGCTGCCTTTGTTGATTTTGATAGCCATAAACGACGCTGTCTCGTTCGGGGCGGGCCAGAGGGTCTAACGGTAATACCGCATGGCATAATTAATTTAGAAAGCTTTTTAAGAGCGGGTCCAATCCAATAGCAGGGCGATATGGTAAAAATAGAGAATTTTCTGGTGGTCTGCTTGTATCAGGCAAGAGAGTGGCCCGTATTAAGTAATAGTAACGATGGAAACAGATAGTTGCCCTAATAATTTTCGAACCATCATGGAACGGGGCGTTAGCATTATTTTCAGAGGTTTGATCATTAAAAACAGACGATTACATCAAATGTGTTCAGGCTCAGTTTAATTTATCTGGTAGAATTGCGTTGTATATTTTCTAAGGTTTTTATTTCCACCGGTGAATTGTTTATCTTTCGTTTGTGCTTGCGGGTGGAATATATCCCGGTTACCTGAATTTGCAAATCCGAACACTATTAATATTTATCTACCGGGCTTACACAAATCGGTACTGTTTCTCCGAATTTTTTAGTAAGGATTATATGGCTTTTCTTCCCTTCTCACGTCCTACATTAGGTGAAAGCGAGCTTGAGGCTGTGCGTGATGTCTTTGCATCTGGCTGGATCACTACCGGGCCGCAAAACGCAGCGCTGGAGCAGGCCTTTTGCCAGCTTACCGGCAATCAGTTTGCGATTGCTGTCAGTTCTGCCACGGCAGGTATGCACGTCACGCTGCTGGCTCTGAATATTCAGCCCGGCGATGAGGTAATTACACCCTCGCTGACCTGGGTATCGACCATCAACATCATCACGCTGCTGGGGGCGACGCCAGTAATGATTGATATTGATTGTGACACCTTAATGGTCACGCCTGAACAGATTGAAGCAGCCATTACGCCACGTACACGTGCCATTATCCCGGTGCATTACGCAGGCGCGCCAGCTGATATGGACGGCATCCGTGCGGTTGGCGAGCGTCACGGTATTCCTGTGATTGAAGATGCCGCGCACGCGTCGGGCTGCTATTACCGGGGACAACACGTAGGCCATCGGGGCACCGCCATCTTCTCATTCCACGCCATAAAAAATATGAGCTGCGCTGAAGGCGGTCTGATTGTCACTGATGATGCGGCCCTGGCCGATCGCATGCGCAGCCTGAAATTTCATGGGCTGGGCGTTGATGCTTACGATCGTCATACCCATGGACGCAAGCCGCAGGCAGAAGTGATCATGCCTGGTTTTAAGTACAACCTGCCAGATATTAGCGCCGCTATAGCACTGGTGCAGTTGCATAAGCTGCCCGCAATTAATGAGCGTCGCGCGGCCATTGCACAGCGCTATCTCACCGAGCTAGCGGATACGCCTTTTCTGCCGCTGGCGCAGCCGTCATGGCCGCATCAGCACGCCTGGCATCTGTTTATCATTCGCGTTGACGAAGCGCAATGCGGCCTCAGCCGTGATGCCTTAATGGAAACGCTCAACGCTCAGGGTATCGGCACCGGTCTGCATTTTCGTGCTGTACACACCCACAAATATTACCGCGACCGCTATCCGCACCTTTCCCTGCCTAATACCGAATGGAATAGCGATCGTATTTGTTCCCTACCGTTATTTCCTGATATGCGTGACGAAGACACTGGGCGCGTGATTAGCGCTTTACGTCAGATCGCCGGAGTTTGACATGCTGGAAGAAAAAGCCATTCGTAAGATCTCCGTGGTGATCCCGGTGTACAACGAAGAGGAAAGTTTACCCGGACTGATACAGCGTACCGATACTGCCTGTAGCGAACTGGGGCTGGATTATGAAATTCTGCTGGTGGATGACGGCAGCAGCGATCGCTCCGGCGAGATGATTACTGACGCTGCTGATATGCCCGGTAGCCATGTGGTGGGCGTATTGCTCAATCGTAATTACGGCCAGCATTCAGCGATCATGGCGGGCTTCAGTCATGTAAGCGGCGATCTGATTATTACGCTGGATGCCGATCTGCAAAATCCGCCAGAAGAGATTCCGAATCTGGTCAACGCGGCGCTGCAAGGTTATGACGTGGTCGGCACAGTGCGCCAGAACCGTCAGGATAGCTGGTTCCGCCGCCGAGCCTCTCGCACTATTAACCAGTTGATACAGCGCGTTACGGGTAAAGCGATGGGCGATTATGGCTGTATGTTGCGCGCCTATCGTCGGCATATCGTCGATGCGATGCTCAACTGCCACGAGCGCAGTACTTTTATTCCCATCCTCGCCAATACTTTCGCGCGCCGCACCATCGAGCTGCCAGTGACACATGCAGAACGCGAATTTGGTGACTCCAAATACAGCTTTATGCGGCTGATTAACCTGATGTACGACCTGGTCACCTGTCTGACCACCACGCCGCTGCGTTTGCTGAGCATTGTTGGCAGCCTGATCGCGTTGGCTGGTTTTGCCTTCTCGCTGGTGCTGATCGTGCTGCGGCTGTTCCTCGGTGCTGAATGGGCCGGTGATGGCGTATTCATGCTATTCGCGGTGCTGTTCATTTTTATCGGCGCACAGTTTGTCGGCATGGGCTTACTCGGTGAATACATTGGCCGTATTTATAACGATGTCCGCGCCCGTCCGCGCTACTTTGTTCAACGCGTCATCCATCCTCAGCAGGATGCCTCCTCAGTACAGGAAATTGAGTAATGAAAACGATCGTCTTCGCCTATCATGATATGGGCTGTGCAGGCATTAATGCGCTACTGAGCGCCGGTTTTGAAATCAGCGCAATTTTTACGCATGCTGACAATGCCTCCGAAAACCACTTTTTTGGCTCGGTTGCGCGCCTGGCGGCGGAACAGGAAATCCCGGTGTATGCGCCGGAAGATGCTAATCATCCCCTGTGGGTCGATCGTATCCGGGCGATGGCGCCTGACATCATCTTTTCGTTCTATTATCGTAATCTGCTGAGCGATGACATCCTCAACGTTCCCCCTCTCGGTGCCTTTAACCTGCACGGCTCCTTGCTGCCGAAATACCGCGGTCGTGCGCCGCTGAACTGGGCGCTGGTGAAGGGTGAAACCGAAACGGGCGTGACGCTGCACCGTATGGTGAAACGTGCCGACGCTGGCGATATTGTGGCGCAGCAGCGCGTGGCGATCGAAGAGCAGGACAATGCGCTGACGCTGCATCGCAAGCTGGTGGTCTGTGCGACCCAGCTACTGGAACAAGCGCTGCCAGCAATGAAACGCGGCGATATTACGGCGACGCCGCAGGATCACAGCATCGCCACCGTGGTGGGCTGCCGTACGCCGGAAGATGGCCGCATCCAGTGGGAGCAACCCGCGCAAATCATTAACAATCTGGTGCGCGCGGTGACCGAGCCGTGGCCGGGCGCGTTCGCCTTTGCCGGTAACGTGAAATTTGTGGTGTGGAAAGGGCGTGTCCACCGTACTGCGCACAATGCCAGACCGGGTACGGTATTGTCAGTTGAGCCGTTTCTGATCGCCTGTGGTGAAGGGGCGTTGGAAGTGGTGACCGGTCAGAGCGAGAACGGCGTATATATGAACGGTTGCCAGCTGGCGCAGAGCCTCGGTGTGGTTCCGGGCGCGCTGCTGTACTCGCAGCCGATGGCGACGGTTAAACGTCGTACTCGTGTGCTGATACTCGGTGTGAATGGGTTTATCGGTAACCATCTGACCGAGCGTTTGTTACAGGACGATAACTTTGAAGTGTACGGTCTGGACATCGGCTCAGATGCTATCAGCCGCTTCCTCAATGAGCCGCGCTTCCATTTTGTAGAAGGCGATATCAGTATTCACTCTGAGTGGATCGAATATCACATCAAAAAATGTGATGTTGTGTTGCCGCTGGTTGCTATCGCCACGCCGATTGAGTACACCCGCAATCCGCTGCGCGTATTCGAGCTGGATTTTGAAGAGAATCTCAAAATCATCCGCGACTGCGTGAAATATCAAAAGCGCGTCATTTTCCCGTCAACCTCCGAAGTGTACGGCATGTGTACCGACAGCCACTTTGATGAGGACCAGTCCAGCCTGGTCGTTGGACCAATCAACAAACAGCGCTGGATCTACTCGGTATCGAAGCAGCTGCTGGACCGGGTGATCTGGGCCTACGGCGAAAAAGAGGGGCTACGCTTCACCCTGTTCCGTCCGTTTAACTGGATGGGGCCGCGTCTCGACAATCTCAACGCTGCACGTATTGGCAGCTCACGCGCCATCACGCAACTGATCCTCAATCTGGTGGAAGGTTCCCCCATCAAACTGATTGACGGAGGGGCGCAGAAGCGCTGCTTTACCGACATCCGTGACGGCATCGAAGCGCTGTTTCGCATTATTGAGAACAAGCAAAACAACTGTGACGGTCAGATTGTCAATATTGGTAACCCGGAAAACGAAGCCAGCATCAGAGAGCTGGCCGAGCGGCTCCTGGCCAGCTTTGAGCGGCATCCATTGCGCGATCGTTTCCCGCCTTTTGCCGGCTTCCGCGAAGTGGAAAGCAGCAGCTACTACGGCAAAGGCTATCAGGACGTGGAGCATCGTAAACCGTCGATCAAAAACGCCTGCCGCCTGCTGGACTGGACGCCAACCATAGAGATGGATACCACCATTGAGAATACGCTGGACTTTTTCCTGCGCACCGTTGAGCTGTCGGAAAAGCCATGAAGAAAATTGGCTTGCGCGTGGATGTTGATACCTGGCGTGGAACCCAGCGCGGTGTCCCGGCATTACTGGCGCAATTCAGACAGCATGAGCTGCAGGCCAGCTTCTTCTTTAGCGTCGGGCCGGACAATATGGGGCGTCATTTGTGGCGTCTGATAAAGCCGCGCTTTTTGTGGAAAATGCTGCGTTCGCGCGCCGCTTCGCTCTATGGCTGGGATATTTTACTGGCGGGTACGGCCTGGCCGGGGCGTGAAATCGGCCTTGCTCTGAAAGAGATTATTAGCGCTACCGCAGGGCACCATGAGGTCGGACTGCACGCCTGGGATCACTTTGCCTGGCAAACCTGGGCGGGTGTATGGCCGGAAGATAAATTATTTGAGCAGATTGCGCGCGGCAAAGAGGCGCTGGAAGACATTCTCGGTGAAAATCTCACATGCTCCGCGGTGGCAGGCTGGCGCGCAGATGAGCGCGTTATTGCAGCCAAGCAGCCGTTTGGTTTCCGCTATAACAGCGACTGCCGCGGTACTGGCCCGTTTCTGCCACGGCTAAATGATGGCAGCTTAGGCACGGTGCAGATTCCAGTAACCCTGCCTACATGGGATGAGGTGGTTGGCCAGTCGGTGAGCGCTGCCGGATTTAACGATTTCATCCTTGAGCAGATGCATGCCGCAACCGGTTCGCCGGTATATACCATTCATGCTGAAGTCGAAGGGGGGATTGGACTGCGGGCATTTTCTGACTTGCTGGCGCGGGCAAAAGAGCAGGACATCCACTTCTGTCCGCTTAGCGAATTGCTACCGGAAGATCTCACAACACTGCCGCAAGGCAACGTGGTGCGCGGTCATGTCCCTGGGCGCGAAGGCTGGCTGGGCTGTCAGAGCTAATTTTTAACAGGAACCATGGATGCGTACAGGTACTAAAACGGCACTGCTACTCGCACTTTTCGCACTTTATTATCTCGTCCCGATTGAATTCCGCGCATTATGGCAACCGGACGAAACCCGCTACGCAGAGATCAGCCGTGAAATGCTGTTTAGCGACAGCTTTATCGTGCCGCATTTCTTCGACCTGCGTTATTTCGAAAAACCCGTTGCGGGCTACTGGATAAATAACCTGGGTCAGCTGCTGTTTGGTCACACCAATTTCGGTGTGCGTGCCGGGGCGATTTTTAGCACCACGTTGAGTGCCGTGCTGATTTACTGGCTTGGCAGGCAGATGTTCGCCAGCCGGAAAATTGCGCTGACGGGCAGCGTGATCTTCCTGACCTCGCTACTGGTGTACAGCATCGGTACGTATGCAGTGCTCGATCCGATCCTGCTGCTGTGGCTGGTGTCGGCAATGTGTAGCTATTGGCTGACCGTACAGGCGATGACTTCGCAGCAACGTTTGCGTGGCTATGTGTTGCTTGGTGCGGCTTGCGCGATGGGGTTCATGACCAAAGGTTTCCTGGCGCTGGCCGTGCCGGTGCTGGCGATTATGCCGTGGGCGATCTGGCAGCATCGCTTTGGTGAGCTGTTACGCTGGGGTCCACTGACAGTCATGGTTGCTGTGCTGTTAAGCGCCCCCTGGGCACTGGCAATTAATCATCAGGAAGGCGATTTCTGGCACTATTTCTTCTGGGTGGAACATATTCAGCGCTTTGCCGAGTCCAATGCCCAACATAAAGCACCGTTCTGGTATTACCTGCCAGTGTTACTTGCGGGCTGTCTGCCATGGCTGGGGTTACTGCCGGGTTCGCTGCTTGCTGCGTGGCGTCAACGTAATCAGCAAGCTGGCGCGTGTTATCTGCTGAGCTGGGTACTGTTGCCGCTGCTGTTTTTCAGCATCGCCAGAGGCAAACTGCCTACCTATATTCTGCCGTGCTTTGCGCCGCTGGCGTTACTGATGGCGAACTATGCATACAGCGGTAGCGTACAGGTGATGAAAGCCTTCAAAGTGAATGGCTGGATTAATTTTTTGTTTGGCGTCGTGACCACACTGGTGCTGCTGGTAGCGATTGCACCCTGGGGGCTGGCGCATCGTCCAGTCTATGCCAGCAATGAGACGCTCAGCGTGATGTGCGGGGCGCTGGCGTTTATCGGCTGGGGCGTGATGGGGTGGTTGAGTCGCAAGCCAGCCAGCGATCGCTGGCAACTGGCGGCACTGTGCCCGCTGATGTTGGCGCTGCTGGTCGGGTTTGCCATTCCGCAAAAGGTACGCGACTCAAAACAACCACAAAGTTTTATCAGCGTGGTACATGATCGGCTGGCAAACAGCCGTTATCTGCTGGCAGACAATCCGGGCGTGGCATCTGCCGTTGCCTGGGAGCTACAGCGCAGCGATATTAATTTCTATGATGCCAAAGGCGAGCTGCAATACGGTCTCAGTTATCCAGATGCGCAGTCACGTTATGTTGCGGCCGATGCTTTTGCCGCCTGGCTGGACGTGCATCGTCGTCAGGGGAAAGTCTCGCTGGTGCTGATGCTGGGCTCTGATGGAATTATGCCAGATGCGCATTTGCCGCCGCCCGATGATGTCTATCGTCAGGGCCGTCTGGTCTACTACGGATATGATGCGGCACCATGAATCTGTTACTGATTTTACTGGTGAGCTTACTGAGCTGCGCCGCCCAGCTGTGCCAAAAGCAGGCGGCGCATCTCGGCGCCAGGCGCGGCAAAAAAAAGTTGCTGATGTGGATCGCGCTGAGTTTGTTACTGCTCGCCGTGGCGATGCTGCTTTGGCTGGCGGTACTGCACGTAACGCCGGTTAGCGTTGCTTATCCAATGCTGAGTCTTAATTTCGTTTTGGTCGCGCTGGCCGCCCGACTGTTCTGGCAGGAAACCTACACGCTGCAGCAGTGGCTGGGCATCATAGTGATGATTGCGGGCGTTAGTCTGATCGGGAGCCATTTGTGAAAGGGTTGGCGTTTGCGCTGAGCAGCGTTCTGCTGGTGTCGCTGGCGCAGCTGGTATTACGCGCAGCGATGCCTGAGCTTCCGGCCCTGAGTGAAATATCGAGCCTGCAAATGGCGCAGTACCTTAAACCGTTGCTGCTGTTGTGCGCCGGGCTTGGTGCTTATGCGCTGTCGATGCTGTGCTGGATGCTGGCGTTGCGCTATCTGCCGCTCAACCGGCTCTATCCCTTACTTAGCCTTAGCTATGTGCTGGTGTGGCTGGGGGCGATTTCACTGCCGATGTTCGGTGAAACATTCCGCTGGAGCAGTTTTACCGGCGTACTGTTAATCATCTTTGGCCTGCTGTGTGTGTCGCTGCCGCGCCGAAAGTAGCGTTTTATCTTTTCTCTATGCCTGTATGCCAGGTGCTGTATCGCCCTGTTAAACCGGGGTTTGTCAGTGGTTATCCCGAGGGTCATGTTTGCATAACCAAGCAGTAAACCGGCTGATGGGCGTTGATTCTCCGGTAAAACTTTTGTTGGGCAAGGCTTCTTTTATGGTTAGCGGGCTCAGGATGCTTGCATAGGGTTTCGAGGATAATCTGCTTTTTAGGGGATTGTGTCGCTATTGATAACAGAGGCTTACCTTCGTACCCTTCTGTTGGCTATTACCCAGGCCAAACGCTGATGCATACTGGGGTAAATAAATAAGAAAGGCGGAACCCGGTTAAAAGTATTACGTCCGGCTAGCAGCGCCCGGTCCAGGCCACTATATATTCAGGAAACTGGAGCAGTAGTGAGAGTACGATAACAGAAGATAACTCGCTCTATAGTCTACAGAGTTATAGATGAAAGTAATAAATCAGGCGTATACTGTGATTGAAATTGTTGTGTTTAAAATTCTGACGAGTCATCTCGCCTGATAAGTGATTATTCAAAGCGTTAAACAGGAATAAGTTATAGTCAGCTCTGTATTTACAGGCAGAAAAATAAAGGAGATTTTATGTTTTTACCATTTTTAATCGCTCTGGGCATAGTTTTAAGCGTCTTATCTGGCAAAAGAAAGATAAGTTATGCGCTTTGGGGAGTTCTGCTGGTAGTGACCCTTCTTACCTTTAAATACCATGCTACTGATGCTCTGAATCTGTCTTTCTGAGGAATGAAAATGGAAAATTTTAAACAGAAAAATACTCAGCTTGCCCTGTTTGCGAACTTTCTGGGGCTTATTGGCATATCCATTACTCTTTTAATTGCCTTTTATTATCAACTGGTAGAGTCAGAGTTACCGTGTCCACTTTGTCTACTTCAACGGGTAGGGCTGATACTGGCGGGTTGTGGCTTTTTATTTAATATACAGCAAGGTATTAAAAACACCCATTATGGTATGGTTATCATTGGCTGTATTGTAACGGGTATAATTGCAGCCCGGCAGATGTTTTTGCATATCACGCCAGGTGATACTGGCTATGGTTCGACATTCATGGGCATACATTTTTATACCTGGGCTCTGTTGTCCTCTGTCCTGCTTATTATGTTTGTTGCAGTAATAATGCCGTTAAACGATCTTTCGAAAAATTTAATCAACCTTCCCTCGCTGCCAGGAGCAAATAAGGTTGCCAGCCTGTTATTCGTTTTCCTGATTGCAGGAAACTTAGTCTCTACGGTACTTGAATGTGGCAGTGGACAGTGCGCAGATAATCCATTGAGATATGAATTACTGTCGAAGTAATCTATTCCGTTAAATAAATCAACTCCAGATTGTAAAGGTGACTGGCCCGCTATTCGATAGGGCTGGTCACCGCAGGAACGAACTCTTTTTCCCGCCATCGCGCTCCTTTGCCTTTTCAGCCAACGTTAACAGCGTGGCCTGAAAGCGGTATTTTAACGTTGCGCAACGCGTCAGACTGAGCCGGACAGTATATTGCACCGCTTCTTATCATAATTCCCTATTAAAGACTTATAAAAGCCTCTTATTCCCGTTTTAGGGGAATAAAAGCTTTTAAAAAACCCTTAATAGAAATCTTTCGCGCTGAGAGAGTGCTGTACTATAATGGCTTTAATAAAGGTTATTAATGACGTTTTATTGCGACTGGAGCTGTTAATGTGGCTATTAAACTCTATTCAGAATCTGCCTTAATGGCTGAACTGGCACACCGTCTTAAAGAACATCGGCTGCGTAGAAACCTGCTCCAGAAAGATCTGGCACAGAAGGCCGGCATATCCGTATCGGCCTTAAAGAAGCTGGAAAGCAACGGTAAAGTAACCCTGGAAAATTTTATGAAGGTGGTCTTTGCCTTACGGCTTGAGAAAGAGATGATGGGCCTGTTTGATGCTCCAGCATTGAGTATTGCGCAGGTTGAAGCGCTAAAAACGGCGAAACGTCAGAGAGCTACCCGGCGTAAAGTAAATTAATTCATAGTCATTGACGACGGAAAGCGTGATGAGAGAATTACAAAATAATTACCAGCCTCTTCAACGACTGGAGGTCATCTATGAAGGCTGGGGTGAGCACTGGCCCGTGGGTATTTTAGCGGCGGGCATACAGCGCAGCGAGTGGTTGTTTGAATACTCAGAGCAGAGCATTCAACGCGGTATTGAGTTTTCTCCCTTACTTCATCCCCTGGACCGTACTACCTATTCAGATTTTGAGCGCCACCAGGAGGGCATACCCGGCTTTATTGCTGATTCGCTGCCTGATGGCTGGGGCAGGCTGTTAATGGATCGGCTGTTACGCCGTAACGGTTTCGAACCTGCCGGACTCTCTGCCCTCGACAGACTGGCGCTATTGGGCAGCAATACTATGGGCGCGTTGACCTATCGGCCACTGGTCGTAATACCCGGACAGGATACGCATCAGCAAGATATTAACGACCTGATTTTACTGGCAAAAGAGATACAGGTTGAAGTATCGGGTCAGGATTCAGACGTGCTACCGGAACTGGTGCGCCTTGGCGGATCGCCGCACGGCGCCCGTCCGAAAGTGCTGGTGGAGTTTGATCCCGCCAGCGGACGCATTGCGTCCTCACCGTTTACAGGCAGCCATCCCTGGTTGATTAAATTCCCCGCCGCGCAGGAAGCGGTCTGGGTATGCGCCTTAGAAGAGGTATATGCACGTATGGCTCGACAGGCCGGTGTCGCATTCCCTGAAAGCCGCTGGTTCTCGCTGGGTGATGGCTTGTCAGCTTTCGGCGTTAAGCGATTTGATCGTCATCAAGGAGTACGTGTTCCAATACTCAGTATGGCGGGTGTGCTGCAGGCGGATTTTCGGCTTCCCTGCCTCGACTATGTCGCTACCGATGTAAAACTGGCCCACCTGCCGATGTAAATCTGACCCACCTAGGGTAAAAATGGCAGTTTTAAGGCACTGCCAATGATGACATTGGAGACCAGAGTGGAGATTAGTGTTTTACAC
>NZ_JASUAZ010000049.1:0-25583 GCF_030283135.1 Mixta mediterraneensis
GGAGTTATAACTCGTTGTTTTACAGGCATAGTAGACCTCATCTTAATCCCCGTTTAATCATGATGGATGGTAATCGGATAGTGGTATATTTACCAACCATCTTAGCCGCGCTTTCTCAAATCGGGCCATTCAACAAAATAAGCGCCTAAAACGCTCACTGCGGCCTTCACTGCAAAAAGAGTAACATTCCCCTGCCTTAAGCCTGTTTAACGCGCCTGCGAGCGGCTGACGTGGATAACCGCGGCTAAATCGATCCTCTTTTCCCTGTTAATTTTAAAACTGACAGCTGACATCGGCGTTGATTGCCTGAAAGGCATTGCACGATATGGCAGACGATTTTCCTGCCAGGCTGTCCTGCAGATAGCAGTGTGGCCACATTACCCCCTGGCTACTGCGAGCGGGCGGTGTGACGTTAGCGGCACACCGGGCGCGTGGGTAGTAGCGTTGACGTCAGGGGTGCGTGTCGCAGCCCTGCCGTCTTACGGGGGTGTTCTTAGTTACATCATCCATCATGCTTTTTTCTGCCGAGCCGTTGGCTCGGCGGGGAAAAGCACGGTGGGGCAAAGATGAATCCGGCCTGGAGGTTTCTGCTGGCCACCCTGCCCGGCATTTGCCGGGTGCTAACCTGGGAGCGTAGCGACCATTCTGGCCGTCGTGCCGCGCAGCGGCGCTGAAAGGCCAGGCATATCCCCATAATCCACAGAAAATTGAGCCTGAATAACAGTGATCTCTTTATTGAATAAAGATCTTTTTAAAGAAGTTAAGAGTGTATTGCAGCTTGCTTTGACCACGATTGCAGGTGACTTTATTTCCTCCTTTGCGGATAACTGTGGATAGAGGTGATTTCACTGCCGGTTATCCACCGGCGGCGCCAGAACGTCAAAAAATCACGATGGCCACACGTTAAAACTGGGGGAAATTTGAGCAGGTCGCGCCGGCTGGCCAGCACGAAAACCGCCAGGCGGCGGTAAGAAAATTACAGGGGGAGAAAATCAGTGATAAGCAGGAGGGCCTGCTTCCCTCTCCAGCCCCAGATCGAGCTGATAAAGATGGCTGAATACGCGCTGCGTGAACTGTTCAGGCGACAGCGCGTGCAGTTCGTCTTTCGGCAGCGTCCGCATCAGATGAACGGACATGGCATATACACGGTCGTCAAAGGGCTGTTCGGCCAGCGCTTTCAGCTTCTTCTCGCGCTTCCCTTTCAGGGCGGCTTCACGCCGGCGAACCAGCGTAGCGTGCATCATATTCTCATACCAGCGCCGGCGCGCCGCTTTGACAGATATTTCTTCCGCCTGGCCATGCTCATCACGGGTTATCCATCCTGCAGCTTCCGCGGCCACCTGCTCGGCCTGCTCCGCATACAGCTTATCGAGATCAACGCCGATTATCTTCCAGAGGCGTTCCGTCAGCACGACATGCTTGGGGAACCACTTGCGGTTGAACGGGTCCCATGTGACGCCTTCAGGCAGCGCCATTAGCCCGAATTCCTCCATCATGTGCTGCAGCAGCCGGCAAACCCGCGGTACCGTCACTTTCCGGATCACATTCCCTTCGCTGTCCTTTTCGCTGAGCTGCCAAGCCATTTTACTGAGATTAATGGTGACGATATGGGTAGCCCGGTCAACGGTGCTGATCAGAAGCGGCACGATGGCATCAAGCAGATTCTCCCGCTCCGGGCGAAAGTCCCGCTGCCGCCCGGCCTGCTCACGCAGCTGCACGAAGTACGGGTGGCGGCTGATCCGCATACGCAGACTTAACGCGCCGGTTTTGCGATCGCGGCGAACAAGGCGGTTGTAGGCATGGCCAAGCTGGCCAGGGAGCTTTTTGAAGTTGCCCGGTCGGTACCAGCTGGGCTCCGGGCAGAGACACGCCGTTGAGTGCGTACCGCGCCGACGGCGGGTTTTGCGCGCTGGTTCAGCACCTTCATTTAAAGGCAGTTGCCGGGGTGATTCTTTGGGGGACTGGCTTTCAAGCCAGGAGATGAACTCCGGCGAAAGACCGTCTACTGACTCGATGTCAGAAAGCTGTAGGTATGGATTCTTTTGATTCACCAGCCCCTGCACATATTGGCCGGGCTGTATTGCAATAGGGTACGCATTTGCTATAATCCTTTCTGCCAGTGGGCAGTTTGCACCCCCTGATTCCTGAAAGAGACCGGCCAAAGTACCTGTCAGGATCAGGGGGTTTTACTTTTTGTGGCTCCTGCCACTCCTAAGCGGTACATCTCCGGGCCGCTCTTCCCGTGCTAAATTCTGTAATAAGGGGTCTGATGCTCAGTCGAACGAAAACTCACGTTAGGCGGCAAAGGTCGTCTGAAAAATCGATTAATGGACAGTAGTGTCCGTTAAATGCCATTTGCCGATTAAAAACACACCGTTTTCGGCGCATTTTTCGCTGTCCACAATGTTTTGATTTATCAGACAAAAAAGTCTTAACGTGAGAAACCGTTCCGTTGAGCATCGAACCCCAATAACCCCGTAAGGTTATGTAAACGCCGCTTAACATATCATGCGTTTCTAAGCGGGGCAATACCTGCGATCCCGCAGTTACAGAGTAACCTCACTCTTCTGAATCGTCAAATCTTAAGCCGTCGTAATAACTTTTCACAAGAAATTCAATAACCTCTGCCTGAGTGAGCTTTTTTACTTTTGTGATCTCTATCAACATTCTTTTTGCATCTTTGGGCAGATAAAGATTTAGCTGGTCATGAGTATCTCTGATGCGATTCCTGTAATCCTTCTGCTTATCCAGGTTACTCTTATGCACCTGCCGCTCAACTACTCTGCTCACAAGCCCTCCGACTACAAACGACTATAACCACCTGAGTATACACAAAAAACCCGCCATATTCGGCGGGTTAAACTCAATAATTGCTGTTTATGAACCATCCAGCGTCTGTCAGTTTACTCTTCAGAAGCTGATAGTTTTCATCCCTATTTTTATGCGTTCTGCAGATGATTTCCATATCCCTGTACGCTTTATTGATATTTGGAGCTGTGATCGTTATCGTCGTAAGCCCCGTATTTCGCAGGTTTATGATTAACTCCCTGCCGACTGACTCCCATGACTCGACTGTTTCGGCTTCAAAAAATAGCCGCTCACGTTTAATACTGGATGTGGCATACAGGGATGCTACTCCTATGATTCCAGTACTGAAGTCAAAGCCTATGTAAGTCCTCCGGGCCAGGTCATAGTGCTCGCAGTCCTTATGAGGTTCGAAGAAACCAGAGTTTTTCATTGAAGCAGTTACCTGGTAGAGCTTGCGGCTCCTGAAGTCCTTTTTCAACATCCAGATCAGCACTGCATCGATCACAAAGATACCGACTGTACTAAACCAGTGATCCTGAATTGAACCGTCTCTAATCGTCCAGTATAAACCGCTCAGAAACACGAAAGCGCTAACGAACAGAAAGAGGAATACAAACATCATCCAGAGCCATGATGCGTAGTATCCAAGCCTTTTAGGACGCGCATTGTTACTAATTTTCTTAAAGTCAGTGTTTGATAACGCATTCATATTTAAGCTCCTTTGATGCCGTCCTTGCTCTTATCTACACCTGCGTCAGGATTAAATTGCTTAGGGTTGTTACGGTTCATATTTTTGGCTCCACGACCGAACGCAGCAAAGATGTCATGAACATGGTTCTGCATATCACCCAACACTGAATCGTTCATCTTCTGTCCAATCCAGTTTATAACATAGTTCGGCATCCTCGCAGGAAGTGCAAATACGCGAGCCACCATACCTGTGCAAAGCCTTGCATATAACATCAAAAATCCGATCGATGACAGCAGGCCAGTGAAAGAGTCAGATTGGACCTGCTCCATAGCGAATTTAAACATCATGTTTAACGCCGTTCCCAAAGCTACGATGGCCAGTGAAGCAAAAATAAACCCCATTACCATGAGCATCGGCCGAATCATTACATCGATAAGGAACACATAACCATATGTACTCCGCTCATCATTACTCTGGCCAATGTTGATATGGGTAGCTGCCCACAGGGAAGACGCCAATACACCTGTCATAAGCGTAACCAGCCAATCTGCCATAGCTACAAACCAATAAATCATTGGTATAAACGGCAGCCAGATAGATAGCGCAAGACCGATACCAAAGAGGCTATAAAACAGCGGGTAAACCAAGAATGAAACCGATTCTAATACGCCAGCAATAGCATCTCGAATCCCTGTAAGTTTGTTCATCATTCCCGCAGCAAAACCGGGTAGACTCTTCCCTTCTGAAACCTTCACTGCAACATTGATAGCGGTCCAACTGGCGAGTCCAACCTCAGCTACACCTAACGTGTAATCGCCGATAGCTTTCATTTTAAGTAAAGGATTGGTCACGTCACTGTAACCATCCCCAGTACCGTAGTTACTCGTTGCAAGCCAGTTTGTAACATTGAAGTCGAAAATTTTTGTAATAAGTGACGTTCCGTCTCCAGTTGTGGCGGCATTTTCAAGGCTTTTTTGATCAATGTTCCTTGCAAGTGCGTTAGATTCGGTGCCAAGAGGCGGCGTATAATTACTATTTTTCAGTTGAGAATGGTAAGCCTGGAACAAACCTTTAAAGTAATCGATAGAGCCGATATCGCCATCGTTACTCATTCCTGAAACTACCGGCTTCAGGTTAGCAACATCTTTCATCTCGGTATTCGCAGTAGCTAATGTGTGATAGTACACACCAAGATATAGCCACCCTTTCTCTTTGATATCCGACTCCATTTTTTGAACAATTTCGTCGTCACCGGCTGCTGAATTAGCAGCATGTTGAACCTGAAGCTGATAATCACGCGCAGCAGTCTGGATCGCGCTTTCAACATCTGGCAGCTCACCGTCCCCGGAACGCATTTTTGCCATATATGCTGCATTAAACTGTTCTGCAGCAGTCTTCATTTTTCCCCACAACGTGTCCGTTGCTTGTTGCTGAACGCTGTAGACGGAATCCGCATAACCGCTAGCGAAGATAGAAGTCCATCCTGCTGGACGTTGTGGCAACGAAACGGTCCCACATACAGCTGAGCCGTTGTTTACAGATATCGAATATGTGCTATCACCTGTTTGGTATTGCATTCTGGCGTTATTCTCATAATGTTGGCCAGAAGCCTCCATTTGAGCAATCCCCTGATTTACACCCAAAGCACAAAGGTTTGTTTCAAACATCCCTTTTGCAACAGACGCCATTTCTGGCATAACAGGGGCTATATATACAGCTTTACCACTCGCTAATTCCGAAGCCGTTTTGTCTGCAATAACATTGGCAGATCCTACGCCAATGATTGAACCGCACCAAAGAAAAAGCAGCTGCGCCACAGACCAACCGACAACGGTAGGTACAAGCAACAACCATCCAAAAGTCGTTTTAACAATTTTGAATGCGTTGTTGCCATCACCCTCAATAAAACTTCCCAACTGACCTGCCTGGTGAAGTTTCTTAATGCTGATTATCCCCATATAGACAAGGGCAAGAATCGCTATAACTTCGTTGACAGTGAAGAAAACGTTATTAAGCAAACCATCGCCGGAAGGGCTAAACGGATTATTAACTACCTCACCAAAAACGGTATGTAACATTTGACGCGATAGGTCACCTGAACGTTTAGCCGCTTCAGTTATGCCATCAATCCCCAAATCCGCTGAATATGAAGGCGACGCCACAACGAAAAGAGATAGAAGCAACCTTTTTAATTTACTCATGTGGCCCCCGCTCTTGACCAGCCTGCGAAAAATTAAATGTATTACGCACTCCCCCATCATTAAGGAAATAACGTAACGTACCTTGCTCTGCATCAGAGTGAGCCTGGTTTCGTAGCTGCCACCCCATGAACTCACATGTGAGAGCCTTAATGAAAGCAAAGATCCCCGCAGCAAACAGGACACCACAGGTGAGAGTTGCTCTTAACAAGCTCATGTTCGGTGAGCCATTTAGAAGCAATCTGGCATAACCAGACGTTAAAAAAAGCAGAATGAGGACTAATGCAAAAAAACAACAAAGCCAGTATTTCTTGTATAAACTGGCCTTATCCAACAATTCTGATATAGGTCTATTGCTCCGTTTCATAACTTCGGCGAACGGCTGATTTGCATCAGAATCAACAGGTGGACCATCAAGGTTTTTTATTTGCTTCTTAACGAATGAAGCCCGCTGAAAGAGCAGGCTGAATGTTTGCTTTACTGACGCGATAATAAAATATATATCACTGATGCCAGTAATATAATATATCGTTCGTTTAGCCTTCCCTTCCGGGAGGTCATTGACGCCTGTTACAACATCAAGGCCTTTTTTTAATTTCCCTGATTTGGCTGTGTCTTTATCCCCTGTTTTATTTTCGTCGGTCATTTTCTGGATACTCCCGCGTTTACACTCTCCAGCTGTGCTGCCAGCATCGGTTTGTATGTTTGATATGCGTCGTTCGCCAGGATCTGGCCAAGCAGCACATTTTGTTTCTCCAGCTGCTGTTTGGTTTTCAGCACTAACCAGTTGTTCAGGTTGGCGATATTGATTTGCTCACGCATCAAATCTTCGGTGTTCTTGTTGGTCAGCGTCGCCTGGTAAGCCGGATTGCTGTAACGGCGACCTACTTCAAATTCCTCGAACTCTCTGGCAGACATACGGTTAAGCTGTTTCGCCCTGTTACTGGCCGTCGCTTGGAAATAGGATTCGACTTCCGGCACTTTGCGCGCATCTGCAAGTGCGGCATCAGTGGCCGGGTTCGGTTTGGAGTTGGCGATCATTTCCATCTGAGGTTGTGCGGCCGCGTCGGTGAGCGCCTGGTATTGCTGAATCATGCCCAGGTAAATTCGCCCGCTGGCGCCTTTAACTTCCCCACGACTCAGCTGACGGCCAGCACTGCGCAACGCGGTATTTTTCATATAGCGCAACGCCGCATCTGTCTGCTCATCTGTAAACGTCAGATCAGGTGCCTTGCCTTCTTTGCCGGCGCCATAAAGCAACGAGCTCAGTGAGGTATCTGCCCGCGGCATGTCAGATACACTTGGGCAGAATGAAGTCCCGCCAAATGCAGCATAATCCGAACTGTCGCAGTACTGGCTGTGAACTTCGGCCGTTGAAGAAGCGTCCACGTCGGTTGCGCGTGCCGGCACTTCAAAAATGGCCTTAACATCTTTCGCAGAACTGGCGCTTCCCAGCGTTCTCTGACCGCCAGCGGCCGCAGAGGATACCCCCGCCGCGCCACCACCAATAGACTGCGCACAGATATCATCCGGAACTCGGTACTTATCCTGTGCCTGCAGCAGCCGGTCATTACGCTTTTGCTCAACTTCGAACTGTCGGTTAGTTTCAGCCACTTGCTGCATTAATGCTGCCTGGCGATCGCCCTGCTGGCTGATTGCCGTACCAATGTTAATCAGCGTGGCCTGGATGTTACCTAACAGGCCATTAGCTGTGCTCAACGCCGGCATAACCTGCGTTGAGATGGGAATGCTGCTGTTAACGTTGACCGTATAGGCAAATGCTGACTGTACGCTGAAGGCCAGAATTGAAACGGCCAAAACTGACCGTTTTGTTTTTCCGATTTTTATCATCTGAATCCCCTTCTCACATCAGAAATGATTTCTTTAGCGAGTTTCATCGCCATAGTTTGTGATTCTTCTTCTGAATCACGCTCACCACCCTGATTGACCACCATTTCATCTATGATACTTGATGCGCTTCCCATAGGGAATCTATTTGCTAAAACCTCCCTTGCCTGTTTCGTTCCCAGCTCGTCATAAAGCACATCCCTGAGCGCCCTATCTTTTGCAGATGAGTTCAATGCCCAAAGCAGTTTTGGACCTAATGTATTTTTAAGAATGTGGCAAATAAGACCACGTTTCGTTTTAAAAATACCGAGAAATGCAGTACCACTTCCGTCCGGATAAACCCCTTGCGGAAGCTGTCTGAAACGACGCAGGATATCGGCCGGGATGTTGATCTCTAATTGCTTCAGATACTCTTCATCCCCTTCCGTCAGGCGCATCATAAACAGGCTGTTCATGGTTTTAAGCACACTCGAAGGCATATGGCTCAGATACTGAGACGAGAACGCAGTACGGACGTTGAATTTACGATCTTCAAGGTCAGCGGTATTCAGCGCATTTTGAATAAAGTCGATGCCGGCAAAGTTATGACACTCATCATAAAAGGTATGTTTAACCTCTTCTGAAAGCTCCCTGATGCGCGCCTGGTGATATGCCCTGTACTGCTCCGGTAAAGCAGGAATGAAGGTTTCTGCGGACTGAGGCAGGTAGTAGTTACGCACAGCCATCTGGCGTGCAAAAAGATACATAATGCCGGACTTGAGCTTACCTGCAGGTGTCGTTCTGTCACCGAGGACGTTTTGCATATCCAGGATCGCAATGCGAGTCTCCGGGCTGAAATCATAAACCGTGATCCCAGAGAAAATGGCATACTCAGCTGCAGCAGCCTTGAAACAACGTGCAACGAAGCCGACTACAGGCTCACTCCCATTAACTTTTACGTCAGCGTATTGGTTTTTAAATGATTCAGTTTGTAGTTCAGCAATAAAATCGTGAATGGTTGGCACGGCATAACGCTGAGCAACCGTCGCAGCATGAAGATATTTTTTGGCAAACAGCTTATCAACGACTTCCCACCATGTAGCTCTTTCAAACCAGTCTTCACCGAGCTCTTTATCCAGACCTGATTCTTTCAGAGCTTCATTAATCACCGGGTCGTTATACTTAAACAAGTTAGCACTTGAATGCGCTTTTGCTTTGTATACGTTTGATACAACCTTACTGACGATTTGGCCAACACTCATTGCATCTGGCGGCTGGCCAATTGCCGGATCAATACAGAATGCGTTAAGCATCTGCTTTAAGAATACTTCCTCAAACTGCGTCAGATACCTTGAACCTAACTGCGTATCGCAGATGTTAATACAGTGCGATTCGTCATTGTTCAGGGTGATACTGGCAATCTGGTGACGTTTCTCTGCCGGCAGCTCAGCGCTAATCAGATCGGCGATACCTTTTGCACTGTAGCCCTTATCAATGATGGTCAGATAAGGCAGTTTTTTATCAGCCCGGTAAATCGAACTCAGGTTAAGGCGGTTGGCCAGCACGCTTTTACCGGAACCAGGAACACCGGTGATGACATCGGTAAATTTCTCCTGCAGGGGACTGGCGATTTGATAGGGGAACAGCTTGCCATCGAGCGTGATGAAGTTGATATTGCCTTTACCATGCCAGGGGCTGGCCGGACGTTCAAACGGTAACATCCGCAAGCCTTCACTCAACGGCGGATAATGCAATGAGCCAGGTGTGGCCGTCGTCAGCCCCGGAACGGATGCAATCAGTGCGCTACCTGGATTACCATACGTCTTGGACACACCTGATACACCCCAGCCTTCAATCGCCTTAGTTAAAGCCGCCAGGTTGCGTTTGGCTTCATCCTTAGTGTCACCCCAGGTGGCAAAGTTGATGGCCATGATAGCCGTTGGATCAGTTTCGCTCTGGGCCCCGACATAATCCATATCACGCGCGATAGTACCGAGTGAAGGAATGAAACGAAGGAAAGAGACGATCACTGATGGCCAGAACAGTGCTTTTTTGCCCCCGCCCATAAAGTCATATTTTATCCGGTACGGGATTTTCCGGTTAATCGCGTTGAATAACTGCTTAAATTTGACAGGGTGAAGTGGTGGCAACTCAAGGGCCACAGAGCCGTAATACTTGCCATCGCAGTAAATCAGGCCACCATCTTCTTCCAGTTCCCCTTCCATGAGCTGGATATTCAACCGCGGCGGCAGCACTGAGTCGATATTGCCTTTCCGTGGAGCGCCATAAACTCGCAGTTTTTGGTCAAACGGCGTGCGAGGGTACCAGTTTTCTGATGTTGAGTTCCGGAACAGCATCTGACGCATCATTGCGCCGGCGTGTTTGACATCGAGGACATCAACCAGAAGCCCCATCCCCGACTCATCATCCCCCTGAAGCATACCAATCAGCCGCCAAAGCATCGCGTCATGCGTGATCTTCAAACCTTCAAGCTGAAATTCGATTGGGTTCTGACTGAAGCGAGTCTGCGGGATATCCTTCATAACGCCGGCAGCTTTTGCCTGCTCGTTTTTAAGTTCATCCTTCGCAATCATCCCCTTCGAGGTATACAGCACGATGTAAGCGCGTTCACGGCTGTAATGGGCAGCGATTTTTTTTGCGTCATCGGCGATCAGGTCTTTAATGTCTATCTGCAGGCGCTCTATTGCTGCTACCTGCGGTTTATAAACATTATTCAGCTCTTCCTGGTTCTTGGTAAAGTCGCGCTCAAACACCACAGACAGCTTATGGCCACTGTTAATAAAGGAATTCGACAACGAGTTTGAAAGGTGCATGATGAAGTCATTAAACGACTTCTCGTCAAACGATGATTTAGCGCCCTGAACCTCAATAACGGTAAGAAAATCGTTGTTCTTCGTGGTCAGTATGTACGGAGCCCTGATTTCAGGATGCTCAACGCGATCCTGTGACGTAAGCCCTACAACCGTTGTCAAATCACAGTATTTTAACGAGTCATTTGACGTAAGATTGCGTGAGATACCTTCGATCACATCCTCAAAGAAAGAAATCATTTAAAACCTCTCTTACCCTTGTAAATTTCATTCCAGTCACTTACATCCGGCAATTCGTCTGACTCTGCGACAGAAGTGACAAACTCATCGTCAAAATTCATGGGAAGTAACTGATGGTGTTTTTTTATCAGGTGCAGTAAATCGTATCCATCATCACTGCCGGTTTCGTTTAGAACTACGTCAGTTGTGCTGAGCAAAATCTGTTTAAGTTTCTGTGCCTTTTCACGGTAAGAATCGTCCGTTGACTTTTCCGCCTTTGCAATTGAACGAAACAACAGGCTGTAGAGTTTTCGGTTTGTATTTCTCTTCAGCAGAAGTCCGGTTTGAGTTTCTAGTTTCATTTTCTCCGGGTGTTCGAGCGACAGGCATACAGAGCAAAGCATTCTCTCTTTCTGTCCATCTTCTGCGAGGGAGAAAACATCTTTGCTCTTTATCCCGCACACATGGCATCTGGCAGGTTGTTCATTCCTGGTGAGCTTAAAATCTTTCATGGGGGAACTCCGGTATTGGCCCCGCAAGGCGGGGCCGAAAGGACATTACAGGGTTGCGTCAACGCCAACGGTTGAACCAACAGAAGAGATCCATGCGGTCAGGCCGACCAGACAGGCTCCAACAACCATTGACCAGAAGATGAAGCCGCCACTGATATCTTTCCCGCGTTTGTTTTTGAGCCACAGAGCTACAAGACCTACGATGAAGCATACAACACCAACCACTTTACCAGCGGTAATCAGACCAGGCTGGGTACTGGCCATACCTTCAGTGAAGGTATTGATTTTTTCCCAGACAGTCGTTTCAGCTGCAGCCTCTTTGCTCAGTAATGCCAGCGGCAATACCACTAACGATTTTGCTACCGTTCCGCGCAGCTGATACGCTGCGATGGATGCAGATAACGTCTTGTCTTTGATAAATTTAACAATTTTCATAAAGTATCCTTTTTGATTACCAGTGAATGTTTAATGTGCTCTGCAACGCATCGAGCGTTTGTGTATCGAACATCAGAAGTAGTCCACATACAATTTTCACAATGGATGCCCCTCTCGTGCCCGAAGCTGACAGCTCCGTATGGCCCTCAAGGTAAGAGTCTTTCAACCCCTTAATACCTCTGTAAAAAAAGTATGCACCGAGAATTCTAACAATCCCCAGCACCGCGTTGACTGCTGCGGCTCCCATGCCAAACGTAGATTCGCTCGCATAACTGACGGGTCCGAAACTGACATCGCCAAATCCTAAAGTGGCACCGCCTGAGTTCATCTGTGCTTTCAGCGTGATGAGGCATACACAGAAGATGATCCCGGCAAAAATTCTGCCAACTTCAACACCTTTGGTAGAATGCCTGGCCTGCTTACGCAGGCTCATCAGATATCCAATAACACCAATGATCCCAACGACTGCAGCGACACCTATGATTAGCCTTGTCAGCGGTTCCTGACCACCGTTAGCAACCTGAATTAATACCGATTCTAAATCCATAGTTTCGCCTTTTTAGGTCCTGATTAGCGGATAAGGCCTTTACTTGTAGTAACGATTCTATTTTCAGTATCGATACCCGTAATGGTGACTCCGCCAAGTTGACTTCCGACCTTCACAGCATACGTCTGGTTTTTGTATTTTACCCAAGCAAGATCGCCAGATAAATCATTAATTGAAAAACCTCTCAACAAAGGTAATGCCTGTGACGTCGAACCGGAAATTGTTCCACTCTGATTACCAAATGAAGCCCCATAACCAGCGGCTTTCATTTTCAGTTCCTGAACCTGATTATTCAGACTTTTGATTTGTTCATTAGCGCTTTGTAACTGACTGGAAAGGATCATCATTCCATTTTTAGAAGTTGATTCTATCGCGTCCAGCCGTTCCTTTTGCTGCAGCAAAATCCCGGAAATTTGCTCCCGGAAGTCACCTGAATCTTGCCTGGCAGGGGCAGCCTGTACGTTCTGACGTTGCCCTGAAGACTGGATCGTGCCATTCCCGGCCGCAGGCGCAGTGTCACTATCGGAGCCCCCAAACAACCAGACTAAGAGCAGGATACCGATGACAGCGATACCACCAATCCATGCATAGTCACTAATATTAAGCGGCTTTTTGCTCGCTTTTGCTGCTGGCGTCACTGTCGGTTTTGGCTTTTCAGCAGGCTTAGCAGACACCGGTTCCTGGGCAGGAGCTGCTTCGTTTTTATTGTCATCTTCAAACAGATTCATTATCAATCTCCTTAACGGTAATACGGGTTACTGGAGCCATACCCGTAGCCAGGGTAGCTGGGAAAGTTTTGCTGAGGGTAATTAGGAGCCGGTGGCTGTGGCATCTGCTGAGGCGGCACACTGGTGAGTGTCGGAGTAGCTTGCTGCTGCGCCTGCTCTGCAGAAGCATTTTCCATATTCTCGCCACAGTCGCTTTCATACACCGGCGCGACAAACTGGATGCCTATGAGCTGATTACGGTCAACCGTTACCTGCTTAACCGGCAGGCGAGCTGCATCGTCGGCCAGGACACGCCCTGCCTGCTCACCCATCCCGCCTATAATGGTACCGGCTACAGCCTTCCCGTTCGGTGTGCCAGTTGAGCGGTATGCGTTCCCGCCGTCAGTGATAATCATCTGCGAATTGCTGTCCGCATACAGCTGACCAGTTCGGCCTAATCCGTTAGCGACAGCCGGCAGAATAATACGGCTGAACCAGCGGTTATTTACATTTGATGAAACGGCCGCGCGCAACGAGTCGGAAGCCACACCATACGCATCGACCTTACACTGCACCCCGTTCAGTTCCATGCCAGTGAAGTGAATTCGAATACCGTCGCCGGCAAGACGGTTTTGGCCAGAATAGAATTTGGCGCCGGCCTGCGCTCCAGTCGGAACATGGGCAATAGCAATACTGTTCTGATCGTCACTGTCCATCGCAGTATCCATTACCGCCGGCACAAGCGTGTACGCCGATACAAGTCGGGCTCCCTTATCTTTGGCCTTATTCTTCGCCCCCTGTTGTTTTTCAGCATCCGGCTTTTTGTTCTGCGGATAGACCGAATCGGTCCACCCTGAGAAAGTCCCGCCGTTCTTGTCATTTCCCTCAGCTCCCAGAGAGGTTGCAAGTGCAACACCCGTGACAACTGGTGTTCTGGCCTGGTCTATTTTCTGCAGTAACGTAGCCACAGCTTTAGCCTGACGCTCACGCTCTTTCTGCTCAGCATCATTAGCCTTACTGTTATCGCCCGACGGTTTTGCTGACGATTCCCACGAATATTTTGGTGGCGGTACTTTGGTGCCGTAATCAACGGCCACCGGGTTACTGGCTGACAACGTGGATATGAAGCTATCCCCCGTGAGAGCCGCTTTCTCTGAATTATCAGCATTCCACTCATTCAGCAGCTTGTTGTATTGGGGATCATTAGCTTTTTCCCTGCCAGTTTTCCCTTCCAGCCCCTGGGCCTTCACCTGCGACCCGCCCGTTGCCGGCTCATCTGATGAGCCAAACAACCAGTACCCTCCCAGAAGCGCCACCACTGCAGCAGCACCACCGACGTAGAGCATCATTTTTCTGGTTTCTTTACCTTTATCTGTAGCCATCGTCGTTCCCCTTAATTCAGCTCAACTTCAACGTCACGCGCCTGACCGTTAACCGAAAAGGTCAGCACTGGTGTTGCCGGCAGCACGTAAACATGTGTGCCATCGATAGCGGAAAGCGTTTTTTCAAACTCATCCTGCAGCTGCATGTTACTTCTGACGTAGAGTTCATCACCGATCTGCCAGACTTTGGTACTCCCTGGCGCGTTTTTAAGTTTCAACCGCTGAGCATCTTCAGGCGGGATGCCATCGAGCACGCTCTGCAGCTGCTTGTCATACAGTGAGATTTTCTTCTCAGGCGTAGCGGTATAAACCGGTGTGTCAGGACTGCGCTTCGGGATACGGAGATCCAGACGATAATCAACATCAACGGTTTTTGATTTAACGGAGGGTTCAGCCCCCTTCACGTTAATAATGACCGGCGTGGCCAGCCCCTTCAGAAGCACTGTGATGTTCCCGCTGGCATAGGCGTTGGTCGGCTGGATTGTGAATACCGCCGATCCTGGAATATAGCCAACACACAGCTCACCACCAGATGCACAGGGACTCGAATTATATGGAGGGGCACCTAATACCCAGGGGTGTCCGGTTGCATCTGAAAACGTCACTGTGGTTGCCTGGTTTGGAAATACCCGTACCTGCGGAATGGATGCGCCAGCTGACAGTGATACCGTCTGGCTTGAAATTCGTGGGATCGGCGTTAGTGGTGAGGTTTTGGCCGCCGCGCTCATATCTTCCATTGCGCTGCGGGCCGACCGTACCTGACCAGGGGTAATAGGCTGGATCTGCTGCAGAACAGGTGCAGGTAACTCTTCCAGTGTCTGCGGATTAACGTGCGTAACCTGCTGCTGAGGTGGAGGTATTTGCGGCATGGGTGCGGGAGGCAGTGCAGCAGTTGGCCGCTGTTGGATCTGTGGCTGTGGTTGTTGGCCTTGCGCCTGCTGCTGACCTTGTTCCTGCGCTGTTTGCTGTGGTGGCTGTTGCACCTGTGCCTGCTGGTTTACGGGCAATCCGGAACTGGCCTGCTGCCATTGAGCAATGTCACCACCAGGCACAGCTGGCGTCGCTTGCTGTGACGCTCCATTACTTGTGGGTGCATCAGCTGCAGATACAGAATTTGCCGAAAAAAGTGCGGCCATAAGTACGGTTAACAGTTTAATCTTCATGATTGACCTCAGTAGTTCCGGGGTTTGAGAATGGCCTGCGCTACTTGAATACCCCGTGGATCTTCGTCTTCTTTGACGCGGCGTACCTGAACCATCAAATCGTAAGGTTGTGGTCTGTAGTCCTGAGCCTGGCCAACGAGCTGAACAGTCACCGGAATGCGGTATTGCCAGGCATAGGTTTTGGTGCCACGGATAAGACCTTCCGTGATCAGGGTTCCAGGAGTTGTGGAAAGTTTTACGTTCAGACGTTTATCACTGATATCTTTCAGCAGCCCACTATCGGTCAGCGCTTTACGGAAACTAACGTACCCCTCCGCACTAAAATCGCCACGGACGCTGGTTAATTGGTTTTCGTAATTCACAAAGTTCAGTGAAAGCGATTTGATCATTGTACGGTTGGCAAAATCCATCACCTCTTCCGCCGTGTAAGCGGGCTCATCGGTTGGGTGTACTTCTGTGATCATGCCCCCATTCGTTGCAATATATTTAATTTTTTTCTGGTGAAGCCAGTACCCCTGAAGACCAATGATGATGATTGCGACTAATATGATTAGCGTCTGAATCAAAATTACTTTTAAACCATGTTTCGATACGATTTCTTGTACCGTTCGGTTACTCTCTTCGGCCAGAGCTGGAGCAAGAGCGTTGCTGTCCTCATCAACGGCTGAGTTTTGTTCTAACTCAGTTTGATCCATAATATTTTCACCATTTTGTGTTTTCATAGAGTTTCTCTTTTCAAAAGTTTGTGTTAGAAAATCACGCAGATCGTTAATGAACAATGAGGTATACATGAGCGAACATAATGATTACGAATCCTGTGCAGTTATCATGTGCGAACGACGAAAAGCCACCGCCGTTTTGCGCAAAATCCCGCCAGAAAACCTTGAACAACTCATTAATATGTGGTCCGACATTGCACAGGGAATGATCGAGAAATTTAAGGAAGAACAGAAGGCCACTGAAGAGAAAGCCGCAGCCACAAAGCGGTTCATGGAAGAACACAATATTACGGCTGATGAAGCTCTCCAGATCTTCGAAAATCTCTTTGGTCCGTCCACGAAAAGTAAATCCACTTTTGGAAAAGTGAAGTACCGGATCGAAGTTGATGGAAAGTCCATAACCTGGACAGGAAAAGGTCGCCGACCTGCAGCGTTTGCCGAGATGAGCGACGATGAGCTCAAAAAATATGAAATCAGCTGAAGACTGGCTGCATACTGTCAGACGTTTCATGAATGAAGATTCGCTTGATACGTATGTAGACTCAAAACGTGATGTTCTACCTGCCACAGAATTTATGCGTTTACTAACCGCGGCGGAACACCGCCGCGTTGAAATACGAACCGGCAAGCTATTCGATAAAATCCCGAAAGGACTCTTCCGGTAGTTACAAGTGGAACGGGAATGCATCACTGTTTGCATCCTCACCACTTCCACTCGCAGCTGCCGGATTGTTTAATTGCACATTCTTAGAAGATGCGTTGGGCAGGATACCTGACGTATCTGGCAGTCGGGATGAAATCGTTGACCACGGGTCCAGCGTCGTATTAGTCAGGCTCCCCCACTTCTCATTAATCTTCGATTTAACCGTATTGCATACCTCATCCTTCACCTTATCAATGATGTCGCTGATAGACGGAAACTGAGGGATTTTTAGTGATACCGATAGCGACCCCAGGCACTGTCCGAGAGAATCAGATGTACTGGATTCACTTTTAGCGGCGTTGTTAATCCGTTCAACTTCCTGTTTATAGGCAGCATCAGCACCAGCTTTTGCCAGTTCGTATGCTGCACAGGTCTGTGTGGCTGCAAATGAGCTCACAGAAATGCAGGAAAACCCTACTGCTACGAGTAGGGTTTTTGTTTTATGGCCGAGGCGCTGACTTTGCGACTGGTGCATGAGTCTGTTCTCTCCTTTCATCATCTTTTCTTTTTGCAGCATTAGAAGGATGAAAAAGCTGCTTCATTACTGTTTTGTTTTTTACCTCATCTGAGGCCGGTTGTAAATGCTGCGGCTGTTTTTCATTTGCAATTGTGTTTTTGTAAAGCAGGTTTTTACCCCCCTGATCAACATGGCCGTATCCGTGCAAAACAATTCCACTTTCAGAATTTTTATTGATTGCTGAAAGTGTCATATACGTTTTCCAGTTTCCGTCTTTATCGATACGCTTGTTCACTTTGCCAATCACGCTATGGTACTCGCCAGATTCCTTATCCTTTGCGATCCCCTGCATGAATCCTTTACGAGACTCAACAAGGTAATAATCCGGGCGTTCGCCTTTTTTATGCGGTGCGATCAGCAAAGGTGTACCCGCGGTTTTTGACTCTTGAGGGAGTTTATAGCCTGTGGGTTTTGTCATGCTTTCAGGAGCTGGCTTACCATTCGGCAGGAACCAATACAGTTCTTTTTCAGGCACGGCCTCACGGCTGAGATCAACACCGGTAATCTGCTGAATTGTTGTGCGGAGCTTCTGGAAGGTTGCAGCATCATACGGAACCAGTTCAGAAGGCTTATAGGCCTGTTCATTCCCTGCTGTTGGCTGTGGGTATACAGGTTTTACTTCCCACTCATTACGTTTGGTCTGGATAGTTTCATAACGAACGATCTTGTTGCTTTCATCACGGACAGGTGCATTCACCTCAACATCCACAAATCCCAGCTTTCTGACTGTAACAAGACGTTCGGTGTCTACACCAGCATCTTTAACCGCTCTCTCAAGGTCTTTCCCCCAGAGTGTCTTCTCTCCATGTTCATTTTTGAGGGTGACAAAGTAGTTCATGGATTCATCATCTTTCCACTCATACTTAGCACGTCCATGCGCGACGATAACGCCTTTCTCCCAAGATTCACCCGCAGCTTTATCTTCCTTTTGAGTATCAGATCCATTCTGCTTCTTCGGCTGTACAGAGGCCGATTCTTCCCAGCGCATACCATTCTGCTGAACTGATGAGTTTGCCTTTTCGTTTGCCCCTTCCTGCTTATTCGTATTTGAATCAGCAACATTTTCTTTTGCTGTTTCATTTGCTTTTTTGAGTTCGAGCAATTTAACCCTTTGTTCTGGGTTAGTCAGTTTCACCTCAATGTTGTATTCACTGATAAGGTTAAACACTCGCTCTTTAAATTCGTCACTGCCGGTGATTTCAATACCACGATGATGTTGCTTATCCGCGGTAAGAACGGCCGCCAGGATCATCTCGTCACTCTGGCTGGCTTCAGGGGTAGCCATACGCAGATGTGAGCCGTAATCGTAAAACGCATCCTGCCCATCAAGCGTATACGCCGTATAGTCTTTCTCTGCTCTGTACCCAAACCGGGCAATTAACCCTTCCAGGTCTATACGTTCTTTTGGGGGCGTTTCTGCATTATCGTTGGTTGCCCAGCGTATGCCGTTTTCCAGTTCTTCGTTTGTTTTTTTCTTCTCCTCGGTTTCATTTTCAGCCGGGGCGGTATTAGCTACAGGTTCGCTGGGCGCTATCCCTTCAGGCTTTTGCTGAGCGGTGTCAGTTGTTTCATCGCCAAAGGCCATCATAGCGGCATACGCCTCAAGATCACTGGCGCTATTACTCTCTTCATCATCGCCGTCTCGATCTGTTGGTGCGGCGTATTCCGGTTCAGCAGCTGCAGGGGCGCTGGCCACCGGCGCGGCCTCCACCGGTTCAGCAGCTGCAGGGGCGCTGGCCACCGGCGCGGTTTCCTCCGGTTCAGCAGCTGCAGGGGCGCTGGCCACCGGCGCGGTTTCCTCCGGTTCAGCAGCTGCAGGGGCGCTGACCACCGGCGCGGCTTCCACCGGTTCGGCAGCTGCAGGGGCGCTGGCCACCGGCGCGGTTTCCTCCGGTTCATCAGCTGCAGGGGCGCTGGCCATCGGCGCGGCTTTTTCAGGAACTGCAACGGCAGCGCTGTCAGTCGAGCTGTGATTAACTTCAGTAATGTTCGGGTTATCAGTCGGCATAGTGTCTACCCTGTTTATTTGATTAATGGCTCCTTCTACCTGCAATCTGACTTGCTCCAGCCCTTCAGAGACATGCAAATCGTTGTAGTCAGTAAGCCCTTCTTTCGGGTTGCTAAAGGCAGCGACCAGAACATGGCCGGCAGTCAGCTCTGCAGCTTCTGTCGCTTTTTCTAGCCCAACGTTCTCGTCTTTATAAATGTCATTGTCAGCAAGGAAGTAATGAGTGCTGTTTGGAAAGGTGTCTTTCAGGCGGCCAGCAACTTCCACCATGTTGCCTGCATTAACCGTCATGATCACAGGCTGATTGATGGCTTCGCTGATACTGGCTGCTGTCGCATATCCCTCGGCATAAAGCAGGTTGTCACCATCCTTCAGTTGACCACCCACAACGAAAAAACTCCCCCATGCCTGGCCGTCTTTTTCTAGGTGTTTACTACCGTCGGACCAGATGCGCTCAAGGGTCCTGAACTCGCCATCAGCATTAAACAGGGGGATCACAACGTTGCCCCGCTCATCAGCTTTAAGGCCGTTAGCGGCAATGACCTGTTTGTTTTTCAGGTATGCCAGATCTCCCGTGGCATCCGGAAGCCGGTTATATTCTTCCATCAACCGGTTAGCGGTCTGATCAAACTTATCCGCTTGCGCTGCAGCTCTTTGTTCACGCCTTGCCGCAGCATCAGCACGGAGCATGGCCATTTGTTCAGGGTTAGGGGCTGCGCCGGTAGATACCCATTTCTGAATTTCACCACCGTTCTTATAGTCCCTGTACCACCCTGCAGGTCGGCCATCCAGAAAGGCGGCATACACCCCCTTTCTTGAACCAGCTTTACCGTCCACTGTATCGACATAATGCTTCTGGCCATCGAACTCTATGGGGTCTTTGATAATGGCACCGCGCTCTTCAAGCCACGCCGTAAATTCATCTTCAATGGCTTGAATATCCAGGGGCGGTTCTTCGATCACCTTATTGGGGTCAAAAATCCACTCTTTCAGCCGGCTCAGGTTGGCCCCCGGCTGTGCATACCACACCTTTTCTTCCTTCACGTAGTCCAGAGCATTACTGCCATCAGCCAGTTTTCCGGCCGCACGAATTGCACGTTGGCGATCGTCAAAGGGAATACTCAGACGGGTTCTTTCAGTTGCAATTTCAGGTTTCGCCATACTGTCTACCCCTGTAGTTATGTGTTATCGCTGAGAGCGCCGGTACCACCACGGCCGCCCGGTAAGTTTTTTCCCACGGATAACCCGGAGAATGACCTGGTACAGCACCGGTAACGTGTAGCCCATCATGGCCAGCAGAAAGTAAAAGAGAACCACACAGGTGCAGATAACAAAGGTTTTTACTGACGGGAACGGAAACCAGATGAAGTACACTAGAAACGAGATAACAGGCACACCAAAAACCGTCAGTGGCCGGCCTGCATAACGCCATTTGTTAATGTCCATACTTGCCCTCTTTTAACGCCAGATAGTCCATATATCCTGCGACCTCGATAACTTCCGCTTCGTCGATCAAACCTTCCTGGTGCATTACCCAGGTGTTCTGAATCAGACTGCGGTTTTCAGCGATCAACAGGTCGTCGATGTAGCGGCCCCACTTGCTGTAATCAACGTCATAGAGTTTGCGGCGCAGGCTGTTATCAATGACGAGATATTCACGGACAGCCTTGCGCCGGCCGTCTTTTGTTTTAAGTAAGCGTTGCACGATGATGTAAGAAAGGATGCTCAGCAGGTCAAAGGCGGCAGCTTCACGCATTTCCGGCGGATAGTTCTGCAATGATCGGGAAATGGCTTCTCCGACCGTTTTGACGTGCAGTGTGCCAAGACAAAAGTGGCCAGATTTACCTGCCAGCACGGCAGCTTCAAATGACAGACGGTTAAGAAGCTCACCGACCCCCATAATCTTCGGAGAACGACGGAGCCCGGAGAGAGTGATAAAATTGTGGAAGGAATCGATATCGCGCCCAATCTGTGACTGTGCCGGCGCCGGCGCAATCCAGTCTTTGCTTCCCAGTCGATATTCAATGGGATCTTCAACTGTGATGATTTTCCGGTCCTGGTACGTTTCACCGCAATACTGGAAGATGCTGGCCATCAGGGTTGACTTGCCTGATCCCGTCTCGCCGCAAATCAGTCCGAGGCCGGCAGCTGGCAACAGAGAATTAAACAGGTCCGGCTCAATACCCATTTGTTTAAGCTGAGGAATAACCTCATTCAGAACACGGAGTGTCAGAGACATTGCCGCTTCTGTTTTATAAATATCGGCCTGAGTAAAGTTCGCGCGGAACCGGCGGGTTTCGCCACGACCGAGCCCAATCGTGCCCGCTTCATCACCTCTTAGCTGGATAGCGGTATTAACGACCGCAGCACTTTTCAGCGTCCCTTTGATCTCCTGACCGAACACTTTATCTACGGTACGTTCCAGCTCCAGGGTGTCGAGTGGGTAAGATGTCATGGGCAACTGGCGCCCATGACGTTCTACCCAGATTTTATCTCCCCCCTGCAACAGAATATCGGACACTTCATTGTTTGAGCAGTGTACGAGAAAACGTTCCAGCGTCTGTGGCGTCAGCGTTGGCCCAAAATTGAATGCTTCCATCTACTGCCCCTCAACGTATGGTCGGTTTCCAGCTGCGTTTGTTGATGTCAAACTCAGCTTGCTGCTTCATACGTTTCGTTTTATCACCCAGCATGAGACGGTTTTTATCCCCTGTAACTGTTTGCTGCTGCTGTGTGATAACTGGAGCCTTAATCATGCCCTGCTGCAGTAGCGTGCTGTAGCGCAACATGCCGGTGTAATCCCGTGTGAGGCGATTGAAATTAGCAGTGAATATCTCATCAGCTTTTTGGCGGCCGTCAGACCAGCCAAGCGCGACAGCCTTTTTCCAGATATCACGTTGTTTGCCGTCTTTCGGCATCGCCGCCGGCTCTGGCAATTCGATCCGCTGCGCCATCAGTCCGGTCAGAAGATAGCTTTTCCAGGTCGGAGGGTTACTGACAAAGCGTGCCGGCACAACAATGTCGTAGGCACGGTTGGCCGTTCGGATTTGCTCATTGGTAATGTGTGCAACGTCTTTAGCTTCAGCAATGACCGGTGGCAGGTAGCCTTCAGAAGAGATCAGCGGCTGGAACGAATACATGTAATCAAGGTTGCTACGCTGATTTTCCAGCGCGGCGCGAATTTCTTTAGCGCGTTCTGCCTTACCGCCGCGAAATCCAATGGTGTGCACTGCGTCGTTTAGCATACTGCCAGTAACATCAGCCTCATCGTCACTTTGGCTTGGCGGGTCCATGTAGTAATCCAGACCTTTAACATCGGAGTCGTCCGCACGTGCAACGTTCGCAGCAAGCAGCGGTAACGTCAGAAGCACGATCAGTTTAAGTTTCATGGGCGGGTCCCTCTGAGGAATGAACCTTTCTTCGATGGTGTGAGGTAAAGCAGCTGCAGTTCACCGGGTTTCTGGTTGATGGTGGCACGGTACTGCGTTTGTTGTCGGATCAGGGTCAGCAACTGTTCAAACGTAACCTTCGAACCACCAACATCGATATTGAGTGGAAGCGGTAACTTGATCCCCTGACTGGTGAATTGAAGGCCGCGCTGTTTAGCCAGTTGCTCCAGTAATTCGTAAGCATCACCCTGCCAGCTCACACGAACATACTGACTGTTTGCATTGATAATGGTAGGGAATTTGTAGCGGGTCCTGTTAATGGCTCCAGCCTGGTAAAGCTCATCCTGTGCGAGTTTTATCTTAATGGCTTGCTCACGCAATTCCTGATCTACCAGTTGCTGCGCTGAGATTTGTTTTTCCTTTTCGCTTTGAGAGGCACACCCGGCAAGAGCTAACACAGAAACGGCCGCGAGGACCGTTTGCATTTTGATTTTCATTTCTTACTCCATTTTACTTCGGATTGAATTTGTCGTCGTTCTCACTTCTGAATTGCATTTCATTTTTACTATTATTTTGCTCATGAATCAAACGATGTTTCTCGTTTTGAGCATAGGCTTGCTGAGCGGCATCTGTGAAGGTAATGCCCTGCGCAACAGGGTGATTATGCTTCACAGCTGCATCGACGATACGATTACAGCACAGTTCCTTAAACTCGCCGTCACCATCAACACGTAGAGATTTGGCTTTACCTGCAATCGTTAATGCAATTGCAAGGTCAGCCGTTTTCTCTTTGTCGATTCCATTACTTTCTGTCAGCACAATATGACCACGATCAGCCGCTACCGGTTTACCGTCGCGCTCAAAGATAACAGTACCGTCTTTCAACAGCCGTGGCTTGACACCATGACGTGCTGAGGCCATTACGGCCACATCATCACGATCATGACTGGTGATGGCATTAAAGGTACGGTTGAACCCGATCTGCTCAACCAGCTGCTGTTTATACTTCTCCTTCTTCCTGGAGGAATAGGCAAAGCCCCTCATTTGGCTGAGCGCTGCCTTATCACCCTTCAGTGCTTCCTGTTCGACCCACTCCCGATAAGAAAGCCGTGGGTTAGCCGCCCTGAAACCGTTGCGTTCTTCACGCAAGCTAAGACGCAGATTGGCAACCGCCTGCAGGCGTTTGAACTCAGCCAGGTTGTACATCAGCTTTCTGGTATGAGGATCTGAAACAGAATGGCGGACGTTATTTTTCACTAACCGGGTATGTTGGGCTATTTTCCGGTATTCATCGGCGATGCGATCCTTATCCGGAGAATATATCGGTAAATTATTCCGGTAGGCGCGATAGCGGCCTTTGAGCAGCATTCTTTCTTCTGCACGCTCAATTTTACGCTGCAGACGCTTATTGGCATCCCGTCGATAAGCACCAGGGGTATATGCAGTTTTAAATACAGATACTTTGGCCGGTTCAATATGTGAAGGCTGGTATTCACCAAAGCGCTCTTCCATCGACTTAAGGGTATATTGCGCCTTGTTAAATACCAGACTCGCCTTAACAGCCGTCTTCTGGTTTTGATGTTCGTGGGTAATGACGTAGCCCTTTTTCCCCTGTGCTTTTTCGACACGAAGACCGATATCTGCAAATGTCTTATGCACATCATCCCAGCTTTTGGCTTCACGAAGCCCAGCTGAAACATGGATCAGGTTTTGACGACTACCACCTATCTGTTCATCACCAACGATATAGCGATAGAGCGTTTCAACACCCTCTTTATTTTCCATCTTGTTGATGCGATCGAGTGAGCGCCAGTTGCCCCGCTCTTTCTTGCTGTGAGGGTTCCGGACAATCTGTTGACGGTCATTAACCACATATGCGCCGTTTGAATGGGACCAACCATTCTTCAATTCCAGTAAGCGGCACGCCTGATGAAGAGTGTCTTTGCTGAAGCTCGATGAGGCTGCTTTGTAGGTCTGGGGATTGATGCGGTTAACAGCAACATGCACATGCAGGTTATCTGTATCCCGGTGAATGGCTGCTACATACTGGTGATCGGACATGCCCATAGATGCCAGTGTAAACTTCACCGAATCGAAAACTTGATCATCATTCGGCTTCTCATAGTCAGGCCATGAGAGAACATAGTGCATAACTGGATCTTTACAGCGTGTGTTTTGCTGAGAAACCGAATTCATTTCCTGTGCTGCACCATCGAGCGAGAAGGTATTGTACTGGCAGGTAACATCACCAACCACAACGCGCTGTACACCTGGCTCAACATCCACCGGTGTGCTGATCACTTTCTGCTTACGGGTCAGGTAATTGTTTAACCCTTCGAACATATCCGATTTAACAGCTAAAGCCGTCTCAGGAGTAGGCTGAACAGTATCAGTCAACTCCTTAGACGGCTTGTCTGCCATGTACTTAATCAGCTGACCAAAGCTGGACTTTTTGTCCCTTCGGCCCTCAATGATTTTAGGTATCACCATCCATCTCCTGTTGCAGTTTCTGTGCGGCCTTTTTGACCTCGATCAGAATCTCTGAATACTCCTTGCTATGAACCCCGGCACCTTCGTTAAACAGATGTTTTTGAAGGGCTGTTATCTTTACAAGAGCGGCAAGTGCATTGTAATTCCCTTTCGATTGAATGCGCTTTCCAAGCCCAGATTTGATAAGATATTGACTAAGACTAAGCCCTGCTTCATGGGCCTTTTCGGTGAGTTTAGCTTTCACTTCTGTGGAACATCTCACCTGGATTCGATCGTCTGTTTTTCTGCTCTCGCTACGGCTCATCAGATAGCTAACCTCGTTAGGGGGTGTCGGGGATTGCCCTGACCAAGACGTTTTAGGACGGCCGCCGCGTGTCGGCGGTACTCCAAAAACACATCTTGTCCCGTACTTAAATACCTCAAAGAATTCTACCAAC